>CAZVDJ010000598.1:0-3515 GCA_964626245.1 uncultured Gemmatimonadaceae bacterium | reverse complement strand
GCGGCGCGGCGCTGGAGGATGAAGTGGCGGGCTGCGTGGAGCGCATTGCCGCCGAACTGGGGCAGCGCCCCACCACCTTCGCGTATCCGTACGGCGCCGTGGACGAGACCTCGGCGACGGTGGTGCGCGATGTCTTCGCGCTGGCCTGCACCACCGAGTTGCGGGTGTTGCGCGACGCCGAGGACCGGGCGCGCCTTCCGCGGCTCGACATGTTCTATTTTCGCGAGGCGGGACAGCTCGAGGCGTGGGGCCGTCCCTCGTTCCGGGGGCGCTTGTGGCTGCGCGCTCAGGGACGCCGCGTGCGTCGCCTGATGCAGGGCCAGGGGCGGGCGGCATGACGCGCAAGGCACCGTTCTACTCGATCATCGTCCCGGCGCACCAGGCGTCGGGAATGCTGCCGCGCACGTTAGGCGCGCTGGTGGGGAGCGACTTTCCGCGCGATCGCTGGGAGCTGATCGTCGTGGACGACGCCAGCAGCGACGACACCGCCGCGGTGGCCGCGCGCTACGCCGACACCGTGGTGCGGCTGCCGGGGCGCCCGCACGGGCCGGCGTATGCGCGCAACCGAGGCTTCGAGGTCTCGCGCGGCGACGTCGTGATGTTCTTCGACGCCGACGTGGTGGTGCACCGCGACACGGTGCGCCGCTTCGCCGAGGTGATGGAGCGCGAGGCGGAAGTGGGCGCGGTGTTCGGCTCGTACGACCTCTCGCCGCCCGCCGCCGGCTTCATGTCGCAGTACCGCAACCTGCTGCACCACTTTGTCCATCAGTGCAACGGCGGCGAGGTGGAGACGTTCTGGGCCGGGGCAGGCGCGGTGCGTCGTCAGGTCTTCGACGAGGCGGGGATGTACGACGAGTGGCACTTCGCCCGGCCGCAGATCGAGGACATCGAGCTCGGGGCGCGGGTGCGCGGGCTGGGGCAGAAGATCCTCCTGTGCCCGGACATCCAGGTCACGCACCTCAAGCGCTGGACCTTCGTGAACGTGGTGCGCACCGACCTGCGAGACCGCGGCATTCCGTGGGCGCGCCTCCTCGCGCACCGCAAGGCGGTGCTCACCACCGGGTCGCTCAACCTGCGGTGGACGGAGAAGCTCAACACGATCCTGGTCTGGGTGGGGCTCGCGCTCGTCTTCGCCGCCGCGTTCTATCGTTCGTGGCCGCTGCTGGGGGTGGCGCTCCTGTGCCCCACCGTCGCGATGCTCTTCAACCTGCGGCTGCTGCGCTTCTTTCTGCGCGCGCGCGGGTTCGTCTTTGCCCTGCGGGTGATTCCCGTTCACCTCCTGTACTATCTTCTGAACGGGATTTCCTTCGGGACCGGGCTGCTGCTCCAGCAGACGATCGGCGCGCCACTGCCGAATCCGACGATGGAAGCCTTCGCCGAAATCGGGGTACAACGATGGCCCCCCGTCCCTTCGAGGCATCGCCGCAGCTCGTGGACCGTCGATCAAGAGTAGCCAAGGTAGTCGTCAAGAGCCGAGGAGACCGCATGTCGGCGAAGCCGGGACCGGACCGTTCGCACCTGCGCGTGGTGGATGGAGGCAGCTCCGACGGGGATACCGAGGAGCGGCTGATGCCTGCGATGTATCTCGCCTTCGCGCCGATTCACAAGGCGGCGTTCGGCACAGCCACCGGCGTGGCGGGCGCGCTGGTCATGGCGATCCTGACGATCGTGAAGCTGCTGAGTCCGAGGGCGCGCGACTTCCCGCTCGGCCTGCTCAACCAGTACTTCGCCGGCTACACCGTCTCGTGGGGCGGTGTGCTCGTCGGATGCGTCTGGGGCTTCACCGTGGCGTTCGTCGCCGGGTGGTTCCTGGCGTTCTGTCGCAACCTGGCGCTCGCGATCGTCGCCTTCACGTATCGCACGCGCGCGGAGCTGGTGCAGACACGCGAGTTCCTGGACCACATCTGATGCACGTCGTACCTCCCCCCACTTCTCCCGCCCCATCCCCACCCTCATGACGACTCGCGACGACAGCCTGCAGAGCACCCAGCTCTCGCTCAATGCGCGAGCCTGGGGCATCGCCTTCGGCCTGGTGCTGGGGGGCGGGCTTTTCCTGGCGACGCTGTTCCTCGTCATCAAGGGCGGGCCCACGCCGGGGCAGCACCTGCAACTGCTGGGGGCGTTCTTCCCCGGCTACCGGGTGAGCGTGCTGGGGAGCCTGGTCGGCTTCGTCTACGGCTTCGTGGTCGGCTACGCGCTGGGGCGCGTGATCGGCGAGGTCTACAACCGGCTCGCCCTCCGCTGATCCGCGCCGGACGCGCGCTGCCCGTCACGGCCCGGTCCCGGGTGACCCGCCGTCGTCCGCGCCCCACGTCTCACCTCTTCGTCAACGCATGACAGCCCTTCGTGTCGCCGTCGCCGGACTCGGCAACGCGGCGATGAACTTGCACCTGCCGGCGCTGGCGTCCATTCCCCACGCGCAGGTGGTCGGCGGATGCGACCCGTCGGAGCCCAACCGGCTGGCGGCAGGGAAGCGCTTCGCCTTTCCCGTGTTTGCCACGCTCGGCGAGGTGCTCTCGTCCACCCGGCCCGAGGTGGTGATCGTCTGCGCGCCGCCCAAGGCGCACCGCGCGATCTGTCTCGAGGCCCTGGCGGCCGGTGCCCATGTGCTCTGCGAGAAGCCGCTGGCCACGAGCGTTGCCGAGGCGGACGAGATCCTCGCCGCCGCGCAGCGCGCGGGGCGGCGGCTGGCGCTCAACCACGAGTTCCGTGAAATGCCGGCCTTTCGCGCGCTGCTGGATGCGGTGCGCGCAGACACGGGCGGCGCGATCTTCGCGCAGGCCTGGCAGAACATGGACCTCCCGCCCTGGGCCGAGCCCGGGTGGCGCGGACAGCTCCTCAACGGCGTGCTCTATGAAGCCGGGATCCACCTGGTCGACTTCGTGATCGCCGCGTTCGGCGAGATGCCACGCGCCGTGACGGCCAGCATGTCGTCCTGCGGCACGCGCGACGAGCAGACCGACGCGGTCGCGCTCGTGACGCTGGAGTTCTCCCGCGGGCGACTGGCGCAGGTGGTCCAGAACCGCCTGTGCAAGGGCGAGACGCAGTACTTCGAGGTGCGCGTCGAAACCGCCTCGATGTCGCACCGCGTGTCGTACGGCGGCCGCGCGCGCATGTCGCTGGGGTTGCTGCGCAGCCGCACGCCGCACGTGCGGCTGGAACTGGGGGCGGCGGGGATGGCGTGGCGCGAGCAGGGGCACCAGCGCAGCACCATCGCGAAGAACCCGGGCAACGCGCCCATGATCGCCACGCGCAACCTGCTGGACCGGACGCTCAGCGCCTTTCGGGATGGGACGGCGCCGCCCGCATCCGGCGAGGATGGCCGCAACACGCTGCGCGCCCTGGCCGCGGCCTACATCTCTGCAGCAGAAGGGCGCCGGGTCGCCACCGACGATCCGGCCGTCACGGCGTACCGCTTCGAGGGCTGACGAGCGGTGGATGTGACGACGGCGCGCGTCCCGGGGGACGCGCGCCGTCGTCATTCGTGGTGCCGGGACGGAGGACTACCAGCCGCG
>CAZVDJ010000597.1:0-3516 GCA_964626245.1 uncultured Gemmatimonadaceae bacterium | reverse complement strand
GGAGGCGGTGCCGCAACGCCGCGTGCGCGCGGCCGAGATCCAGCTCACGGCGGCCCGGGAGGCGCTGGCCGGCTACGGCGCCGATTCGGGCGGTCGCGTGACGGTGCGCGCCCCCGTGGCCGGTGTCGTCACCGAGCGACGCATCACCCCGGGGAGCCTGGTGGAGGCCGGGGACCCGCTGTTCACGATCGTCGACGCCTCCGTGGTCTGGCTGCGCGTGAATGTCCCGGCCGCGCAGGCGCCGAACGTCTCGCGGAGTTCGGGGGTGGAGTTCGTCGTTGAGGGGTCGCCCCGCACGTACTCGGCGCGGCGCGTGGTGTCGGTGGGAAGCGTCATCGACTCGCTGTCGCGCACCGTGCCCGTGCTGTTCGAGGTGGCCAACGTCGACGGGTCGTTGAAGGTTGGAGCGCATGCAC
The DNA here is from genome assembly GCA_964626245.1 of uncultured Gemmatimonadaceae bacterium. Taxonomy (GTDB): domain Bacteria; phylum Gemmatimonadota; class Gemmatimonadetes; order Gemmatimonadales; family Gemmatimonadaceae; genus SCN-70-22. The sequence continues at coordinate 3,100 of CAZVDJ010000597.1, read as the reverse complement.
GCGTCGCCGTGCGCACGGGGCGGCGCGAAGGCGGCGTGACGATTCCCGCGTCGGCGGTGCTGGACGAGGATGGGCGGGCCATCGCCTACGCGCAGCCCGACGGCGAGTCGTTCGTGAAGCGGGAGATCGTCATCGCTGGGCGCGAGGGGGATCGAGTGCTCGTCCGCACCGGGATCGCGGCCGGCGAGCGTGTGGTGACGGGGGCCGCGTATCAGGTGCGGCTAGCCTCGCTCTCGACGAGCGTCCCGGCGCAGGGCCACGAGCACTAGGGCGGGCGAGCATATGCTGAACAACCTCATCGCGCTCTCGCTCCGCAACCGCGTGGTCGTCCTCGCCATCGCGGGGGTGATGCTCGTGGGCGGCGCGTGGACCGCATCGCGAATGCCGGTGGACGTCTTCCCTGACCTCACCGCGCCTACGGTGACGGTGCTCACGGAAGCGCACGGCATGGCACCGGAGGAAGTCGAGGCGCTCGTCTCCTTCCCCATCGAGACCTCCGTCAACGGCGCCACCGGCGTGCGCCGCGTACGCTCGTCGACGGCACAAGGGATTTCGGTCGTTTGGGTCGAGTTTGATTGGGGAACCGACATCTTCCGCGCGCGGCAGATCGTCGCCGAGAAGCTGCAGACGGTGGCGGCGGCGCTGCCTGACGGGATATCGGCGCCGGTGCTGGCCCCCGTCTCGAGCGTGATGGGCGAGATCCTGATGATCGGCCTCACGGGAGTCACGCCGGCCACTGACAGCTCGGCTCGCGACCTGCGCACCATCGCCGACTGGACGATCCGCCGCCGGCTGCTCGCCGTCCCCGGCGTGGCGCAGGTGATTCCCATTGGCGGCGCCGTGAAGCAGTACCAGGTGCTCGCCGACCCGTCGCGCATGCTGAGCGCGGGGGTCACACTCGATGAAGTGGTGCGCGCAGCGCGCGGCTCGAACGCCAACGCGTCGGGCGGCGTGTACATGGACAAGGGACAGGAGTACGTGATTCGCGGGATCGGGCGCGTGCAGTCGGTCGACGACATCGCGCGGACGGTGGTCGCGGTGCGCGGCGGCGTTCCGGTGCTGTTGTCGCAGGTGGCCGATGTGCGGGTGGGAACGGCGCCCAAGTATGGCGACGGCTCGGTCGACGCGGCTCCGGGCGTGGTGCTCGCGGTGCAGAAACAGCCAGGGGCAAACACACTCGAACTGACGGAACGCATCGAGCGCGAGCTCGCGGCGATCCAACCGACGCTGCCGAAGGAGGTCACGATTCACACCGACCTCTTCCGTCAGGCCGACTTCATTCGAGTCGCGGTGGACAACGTGGTCAAGGCGCTGCGCGACGGCGCGGTGCTGGTGGTCATCGTGCTCTTCCTCTTTCTCTGGAACTTCCGGGCGACCGCCATCTCGCTGGTGGCCATTCCGCTCTCGCTGGTGGTGGCAGTCTTCGCGATGAAGCTGCTGGGCATCACCGTCAACACGATGACGCTGGGCGGGATGGCGATCGCCATCGGCGCGCTGGTGGACGACGCGATCATCGACGTGGAGAACGTCTTCCGGCGGCTCAAGGAGAATCACCACCGTCCCGACGGCGAACGCCGCGGGGCGCGGCGCGTCGTCTTCGACGCCTCGAAGGAGATTCGCGCCAGCATCGTGAACGCGACGATGATCATCATCGTGGTCTTCCTCCCGCTCTTCTTCCTGGGCGGTGTGGAGGGGCGGTTGTTGCGCCCGTTAGGCTTCGCCTACGTGGTCTCGATCCTGGCGTCGCTGCTGGTCGCCGTGACGGTGACGCCAGTGCTCTGCGCGTACCTGCTGCCAGACTCGGGTGCCGTGCAACGCGAGGAGGAGAGCCGGCTGGTCACCTGGCTCAAGGGGCTGTACGCCCGCGTGCTGCACCCGGTGCTGGCGCATCCCAGGCGCGTGGTTGCCTTCGCCATCGTCGTTCTCGCCGCCACGTTAGGCACCCTCCCCCTCCTCGGCTCCGCCTTTCTCCCGGAGTTCAACGAGGGGGCGCTGACCGTGTCCGTGGTCACGGTGCCGGGCACGTCGCTGGATGAGGCCAACAGCCTCGGACGCCGAGTGGAGGAGATTCTCAAGGCCAACGCCGCGGTGCTCAACACCGACCGCCGCCAGGGACGTGCCGAGCTGGACGAGCATGCGCAGGGGGTCAACGCCGCCGAGATCGACGTGACGTTGAAGGACGACATCGACAAGGAGGCGGTGTTCGAAGAGCTGCGAACGGCCTTCGCGCCGATACCGGGGACGAGCGTGACGGTGGGCCAGCCCATTGGCCACCGCATCGACCACATGCTCTCGGGCACACGGGCCAACATTGCCGTGAAGATCTTCGGCCCTGACCTGTACCAGCTCCGTCAGGTTGGGGCGAGCGTGCGCGACGTGATGCAAGGGGTGCCCGGCGTGGCCGACTTGCAGCTGGAGCAGCAGATGGACGTGCCCCAGTTGCGCATCCGCGCCGACCGCACCGCGCTCGCGCGTTACGGCATGAGCGTTGGGCAGCTGGCCGAGGGGATCGACGTGGCGCTCAACGGCGAAGAGGTCTCGCAGGTGCTGGAGCAGGGGCGAAGCGTCGACCTGGTGGTGCGCTTTCCCGACGCGTTGCGGGCCAACGCCGAGGCAATCGGTGCGGTTCCGTTCGACACCCCCACCGGACAGCGGGTCCCGCTGTCGCAACTTGCGTCGGTCACCGTGGACCGCGGGCCCAACACCATCTCGCGCGAGAACGTGCAACGCAAGATCGTGGTGCAGGCCAACGTCGCCGGGCGCGACCTCGGGAGCACGGTTGAGGAGATCCGGCGCGCGGTGGGCGAGCGAGTGTCGCTTCCGCCCGGCTACTTCGTGGAGTACGGCGGACAGTTCGAGGCGCAGGCCGAGGCGACGCGCACGCTCGGCGCGCTGTCGCTGCTTGCCATCGCCGCCATCTTCATCATCCTCTTCATCGAATTCCGCTCGGCCCGCACGGCCACGCTGGTGATGGCCAACCTGCCGCTGGCGCTCATTGGCGGGGTCGCGGCGGTGCTGCTCACCGGGCGCATCGTGAGCATCGCATCGCTGGTAGGCTTCGTCACGCTCTTCGGCATCGCCACGCGCAACGGGATCCTGC
>CAZVDJ010000596.1:0-3522 GCA_964626245.1 uncultured Gemmatimonadaceae bacterium | reverse complement strand
CGGCAGTCGTCGGGTCAGTGCGGCCGCGGCGCCCCCGGCGGCGGGAGCAACGCCTCGAGCCGCTCGGCGATGCGCGCGGCGGCCTCCCGCCGCCCGCGCGCCGCCGCCGCGTCGGCCCATCGTCGGCGCAGCGCATCGTCGCGCAACACCTCATCCACCACGCTGGCCAGCGACGCCGAGGTGGCCTCTCGCTCCGGCAGCCAGCGTGCGGCCCCCGCCTGCGCCAGCGCCCGCGCGTTGGCGGTCTGGTGATCGGCGGCGGCCGTGGGAAGCGGGATGAGGAGCATGGGAATGCCCCAGGCGCACAGCTCCGCCGTCGTCATCGCGCCCGCGCGGGCGATGGCGAGGTCGGCGCAGCCGTACGCGTCGTGCATTGGTGACAGGTACGGACGCAGCTGCACCTGCGCGGTGGCGCGATGGGCCAGGCGATCGAAGTGCGTGCGCCCCGTCCCCCAGATCACGCCAACCTCCGGCGGCAGCCCGCGCGCCACCCATCCGTCCACGAGCGCATTGAGCGCCGCCGACCCCTGGCTCCCGCCAAAGGCGAGCACCACGAAGCGCACCGCCGGCGGGAATCCCCAAACCGTTCGCAGCGCCGTGGCGTCCGGACGTGGCGTGGGTGGCGGCTCGATGGGGTTTCCGGTGTCGATGGCGCGCGGCCGCGCCCGCGCCGCGAGCCGCCCGATCCCCTCGGGAAAGCCCAGGTACACCTCGCGCGCCCACCGCGAGAAGAGGCGCACGGTCTGTCCGGGGAAGGAGTTCTGCTCCTGCAGGACGAAGGGAATCCCGCGGACGGCCGCGAAGGCGAGCGCCCCGGACGCGGCGTATCCGCCGGTGGCCACCACCAGCGAGGGTCGCTCCTCGCGAGCCAGCGCCGAGAGCGTGCGCCACGCCCCGGCCAGCCCCGCCACCGTCCGCCAGTTGTTCCAGGGCGCGCTCCGGTACAGCGGGTGCAGGTCGAGCAGGGTATACGGGTACGGCGTCTGCGGCAGGATGGCGCGCTCGATGCCCCGCGTGGCGCCCACGAAGTGCGGGCGCACGTCGGGGCGGCGCTGCACGAGCGCCCGGGCGATGGCGAGCGCGGGATACAGGTGCCCGCCGGTTCCCCCGCCGGTGAAGACGACGCGCACCGGTTCCTCGTTAGGCTGGATTGGTCGCCGCCGCGCCGTACACGCGCTCGCGCGCGCTCCCGATGTTCACGAGGATGCCGGTGAGGACGAAGGAAAGGAGCAGGTTGGAGCGCCCGAACGAGACGAAGGGAAGCGTGAGCCCGGTGGTGGGCAGCAGGCCGATCACCACGCCGATGTGCAGGTAGGCGGTGATCGCCGTGATGCACGTGAGGCCAATGGCCACCAACTGCAGGAAGCGCGAGCGCGCCTGCCTCGCGATGCGGAAGCCCAGCCAGGTGTACAGCGCAAAGGCGAGCGTGATCACCAGGATGCCGAGGAAGCCCCACTCCTCGCCAATGGTGCTGGCGATGAAGTCGTTGTAGCCGAAGGGAACCCACCCGTACTGCTGGAGCCCCTGGCTGAACCCCTTCCCCAGCAATCCCCCGGAGCCCACCGCGATCAACGACTGGCGCAGCTGGAAGTTGATCGTCTCGGGGGCATCGCCGGAGCCCATGAACGACAGCAGCCGCGACATCGCGTACTGCCGCTTCTCCACCTCGTGCCACAGCAGCGGCGCCGCCAGGATCCCCAGGAGGATGAAGTGCCCGATGCGCACGTCGGCGGCGAAGAGCACGATGCCCATGAGGAGCGTGAACATCATGGCCACCGACAGGTCCGGCTGGAAGAAGGCCAGCAGGTCGAGGACGCCCACGATCACGAGGAAGGGGAGCAGCCCGCGCGTCAGTCGGCGCATCTGGTCGCCCTTCTTGAGCACCAGCATCGCGCTCCACACGACGACGGCCAGCTTGCCGAACTCCGACGGCTGGACCGACGCGCCGAAGATGAAGCGGCGCGACCCGTTCACCGACGGTGCGATGGACTTGGTGAAGGGGAGGACGGTGATGAGCATGAGCACGATGGTGGCGATCATCAGCGGCCACGCCAGCTTCTCCAGACGCTCCGCATCGAACTTGGCGGCGACCATGAAGGCGGCGATCCCCACCACCACACCCGCCAGCTGCCGCACGAGGAAGAAGGTCGACCCCTGCTCTGCCTGCATCGCCACGAAGGCGCTCGCGCTGTAGAGCGTGGTGAGGCCGAAGGCGGTGAGCACGGCCGTCACCAGGACGAGCGCGCGCGCCTCGGGCCCCATCATCCAGCGATCGCGCACCTGCTGCGGATCGTGCATCAGCGCCCTCCCGCGGCGGACGCGTCGGCCGCCAGCGCCGCGAACGCGCGTCCCCGCTCTTCATAGTTGGCGAACATGTCGTAGCTCGAGCAAGCCGGCGACAGCAGGATCGCATCGCCCGGGCGCGCCATGTCGCGCGCGCGCGCCACCACCTCGGCAAAGCCGCCATTGACGCGCTGCACCGGGGCGCGGGCCAGCAGGTCGCCCTCGATGCGGTCGGCGGCCTCGCCGTAGGCCAGCACGATGCGGCAGTGCCGGGCGATGGCGTCCAGCAGCGACGTATACGGCTCTCCCTTGTGCCGGCCGCCGAGCAGCAGGATGGTGGGCCGGGTCATGCTCTCGATGGCCACGCGTGTCGACGCGACGTTGGTGGCCTTGGAATCGTTGATCCAGAGCACGCCGCCCGGCTCGCCCACCGGCTCCAGCCGGTGCGCGGGCGGATGGAAGGCGCGCAGGGCGGCGGCCAGGCGCTGGTGCCCGTCCATGGAATCGAGGGCGGGCTCCGCGGCGAGCACCGCCAGCACCGAGGCGAGCGTGTTGGCGACGTTGTGGTCCCCAAGCAGCGGCAACTCCGGCCGCAGCATCAGCGTCTCGTCGTGCACGATGAGGTGCTGCTTCCCCTTGCCCCCGAGGAAGGCGTCGGCGAATCGACCCGAGACCGCGAATCGGTGCTGCTGGCCGGGTATCCCCTTCACCATGGCCATCACCCCCGCATCGTCGGCATTCACCACCCAGCGCGACGCGGCCGACGCGTGACGAAAGAGCAGCGCCTTGTCGGCATAGTAGGCCTCCACGCTGGCGTACCGGTCGAGATGGTCGGGCGAGAGGTTCGTCAGGACGCCCACCGCCGGCGCGATGGAGGGCGTGTCATGCAGCTGGAAGGAGGAGAGTTCCAGCACCACCCAGGCCGGCTGTCGATCGCGCAGCGCAAGGTTGGTGAGCGGGGTTCCGATGTTCCCCGCGGCCACGGCGTCCACCCCAAGCGCGCGCAGCAGGTGCGCGATGAGGGCCGTGACCGTCGTCTTGCCATTGGTCCCGGTCACGGCGATGTAGCGCACCCCCGGGAGCGCGGCCAGCGCGACTTCCACCTCGGAGACGATGGGCACGCCGGCGGCGCGGGCCGCGGCAAGCGGCGGCGCGTCGGGCGGAACGCCGGGACTCGCCACCACCAGGTGCGCCGACGCGATGCGCCCCAGGTCGTGGCCGCCCGACTGCGCGTCGATC
>CAZVDJ010000595.1:0-3524 GCA_964626245.1 uncultured Gemmatimonadaceae bacterium | reverse complement strand
GGTCGGATCCAGCAATATCGATCCTTTCAGCCTGATGGGCAACCGGGACGTGACCGGCCCCGACGCCAAGCACGGCTCGCACGTGGCGGGGATCATCGGCGCCGTGCGCGACAATGCGGGCATCGACGGCGTCGCCGGCGCGGTGCAGCTCATGGCGGTGCGCGCCGTGCCTAACGGCGACGAGCACGACAAGGACGTGGCCAACGCCATCCGCTACGCCGTGGACCACGGCGCCCACATCATCAACATGTCGTTCGGCAAGGGGTACTCCCCCGGCAAGCGGCTGGTGGATGACGCGGTGAAGTACGCCGACAGCAAGGGGGTGCTCATGATCCACGCTGCCGGCAACGACGGCGAGGACCTGGCCACGGCGGAGTCATATCCCACCCCCGAGTACCTGGGCGGCGGGCGCGCCGCCAACTGGCTCGAGGTCGGGGCGTCGTCGTGGAAGGGGGGGGCCGACCTGGCGGCCACCTTCACCAACTACGGAAAGGAGCGCGTCGACCTCTTCGCCCCCGGCGTCGACATCCTGTCCACCGTGCCGGGCGGCGACTACGCGCGCGAGAGCGGGACGAGCATGGCGGCCCCGGTGGTCTCCGGCGTGGCCGCGCTCCTCATGTCGTACTTCCCCACCCTCACCGCCGCCGACGTCAAGCAGCTCCTGCTGGAGACCGCCACCCCCTACGGCGACACCCTGGTCGTGCGCCCGGGGTCGGAGGCCGGGGAAAAGGTGCGGTTCGGCGACCTGTCGCGCACCGGCGGGATCGTGAATGCGCACGCCGCGATCAAGGCGGCGCTGGCCCGCACCGGGAGCGTGCAGTAGGGGCCGATCGTTAGGCCCGCGCCTCCAGCTCCCGCACCAGGGCGTGGCGCGCCTCGGAAATGAGGGCGCGCGTGCGCTCGCGCAGCGACGGCAGGTCGTCCAGCGTCATCCCCGCGGTCTCGATGGGGGGGAGGACCTTGGCGCGCGCCCGTGCGCGCTGGAACCGGAACGTCCCCTTGGCCATGCACGCCCGCGTCCCGGCCACCGCGATGGGGAGGATGGGGACGCCCGCCTCGAGCGCCAGGCGAAAGGCCCCGTCCTTGAACGGGAGCAACTCACCGTCGCGCGACCGCGTCCCCTCGGGGAAGATCATCACGCTCACGCGCTTGGCCAGCCGGTCGCGCGCCGCCTTCATGGCCTGCACGGTGCTGGTGCGCTCGCCGCGGCGAATCTCGATGTCGCCGGCCATGCGCATCATCCACCCCATGCAGGGGATCTTGAACATGGTCTCCTTGGAGAGCCACTTCATCTCCCACGGAAAGTGCGAGATGAGGAAGATGTCGGCGTACGACTCGTGGTTGGACACGGCGACGTACGGCCGGCGCGGGTCGGCGACAAAGTCGCCCGCCACCTCGAATCGCCAGAGCGGGTTGAGCTTGACCGACGTCACGCCGATGAGGCGGAAGGCGCGCCCGGCGGCGTAGCGCCCGCGGTCGAAGGGGGCGGTGAGGCAGTAGATGACGAAGACGATGGGGGTGCCGAGGATGACGAGGGCCACCGTCTCGATCCACGCCCACGCGTTGAGCAGTTGTGTCATGGCGGTGCGAACCACTGATTGAAGGCGAACGCTGGCCCGCGCCTTCACGGCGGGTGGCAGAGAGCGCGGGAAGATAACGGTCTCGCGCACGCGAGGAACGAGGCGGCCGGCCGGAGGACCGATGGAAGGGAGCCCCCCGACATTCCGGAGTGCCAGCGAGCTGCCCGCACTGGTGAGCTACCTGCGCGAGCGGCGGTGCGTCCTCTTCGTGGGAGCGGGCCTATCCCGCCCCGCCGGCTACCCGGGATGGGGTGACCTGATGCGGACCGTGGTGGACGGGACCTCGGCCCAACTTGGCGATGCCGTCGACCGCACCGAACTCGACGCCCTGCTGGAACAGGGGAAGTTTGCCGAGGTCGCCGACCAGTGCCGCACGCTCCTGGGGCGCACCTACTTCGGTCGCCTGTTGCGCGACGTACTGGCGCGCGACGTCGCCCCGCCCGAGGCCACGCACCGCGCCATCGTCCAGACGCCCTACGCCTGCATCGTCACCACGAACTTCGACACGCTGCTCGAGGACGCCTTTGCGCGCTGGAGCGACTTCGGGATCCCCAAGGCCCCCACCGGGATGGAGCTCGCGCAGCACGGGACGCTCCTCCTGGATGGGGCGTTCTTCATCCTCAAGGCACACGGGACCATCGAGGACGACGACTCGATGGTCTTCACGAGCGAGGACTATCGGCGCATCACCCACGCCAACCCGGCCTTCCAGGCGGTGATGTCGTCGCTGCTGCTCACGCATGCCGTGCTGTTCGTGGGCTACTCGCTGGGCGACCCCAACTTCCGGCTGCTGCTGGACTCCCAGCTCTCCACCTTTGGCACCGACGCGCCCCCCCGCTATGCCCTCATGGAAAACGTGGGGGCCACGGAGAAGGCGATCCTGCGGCGCACCGCCGGGATCGAGGTGATCTCGTTCGCCAAGGGGGCGTATGGCGAGGTGGCGGGGCTGCTCCAGTACCTGGCGCAGGCGGTGCGCGAGGACGGCGCGGGAGCGACCGTAGCGGCGCCGGAGAGGCCGGCCGCCCCCGTGGTGCTGCGCGCACCCCAGCCGGTCCCTGCCCTCGTGTTGCGCCTGCGCGCCCGCGACGTGATGGTCGACAGTACCTGGTATCTCACCACCACCAGCGACCTGGAAGGGACGTCGCTCCCGCTGGAGCGCATGCGGACCACCACCGCGGCGACCCCGGCGTGGGGCGAGCTGTACGGATTGATCCCGGCGTGCGTCGACACGCCGTTCGACGAGGGGGGACGCGCCAACGTGCGCGCGGTGGGCGATCTCCTGGCCAGCGTGGTCCCGGGCGTCTCGATCGACCTGGAGGCGCTGCCGGAGGGGACGACCGTGATGCTCGACCTCGACCCGGGACTCTCACCGCTGCCGTGGGAATGGATGACGGTGGGCGATGGGGCGTTAGGCATGCGCTGGCCGACCTGCCGCACGATCCCCGGCCTCCCCGACGCCTCGCGCGGGCGCCCGCTGGTGCGCTCGCCGCTGCGCGCACTCGTCATCGGCGACACGCTGGCCGACAGCGAATGGCGACACCGCCTCGAGGCGGCACGTCGCGAGGCGCTCGACCTGGCGGCGACGCTCAGCTCGGCGACACCGGGCGCCGAGGTGACCGTCCTGGTAGGGGGCGACGCCTCCTACACGCGCGTGCTCCACGAGCTGCGCACGGGCCGGTACGATGTGGTGCACTTCTGCGGCGTCTCGCACTACGACGAGAGCGGCTCCTACCTCATGCTCCACGACGGCAAGGTTGGCGCGCCGGAACTGGTGACCCTCCTGATCAAGCGTCCGCCGGCGCTGCTCGTCGTCAACGCCCTCTATTCCGGCTTTGTCCCCGCCTTCTGCCAGGCCTTTCGCGTTCCGCTGCGCGAGGGGACCTCGTTCGACGACCACTATCGCGCACTGCGCCGCCATCGCATCGGGCTGGAGCGCGCCGCGGC
>CAZVDJ010000594.1:0-3536 GCA_964626245.1 uncultured Gemmatimonadaceae bacterium | reverse complement strand
CACTGCCGGCTTCCCCGACGTGGAGCCGGAGCGCCTGAAGGAGTTCGAGGGAGGCGCCGAGGGGTCGCTGTGGAACGAGCGCTTCACGTGGGAGCTGACCGCCTTCCAGCGCAACACGACCAACCTGCTGCTGCAGCGCACGCCGGAGCCGTCGTCGGGCTTCGCGACGCAGATCTTCAACGGCGGGAAGATCAAGAACTGGGGGTACGAGGTCGCGATCGGCGTGTCGCCGGTCCAGACGTCGCGCGTGACGTGGGTGTCGCGCGCCACGTTCACGCACTACAACAGCGAAGTCGTGGACATGGCCGGGCTGCCGCCCTTCTTCCCGACGGGGTCGGGCTTCGGCAACCTGGGGCGCACCCGCATCGAGGTGGGAAAGCCCATCACGCAGCTGGTGGGCTTTGGCGTCGACGCCAACAACAACCGCAACCCTCTGCAGTCGCAGCTGGGCAACACCGCCCCCGACTTCCGCATGGGCTTCGCCAACGACGTGTCGTTCGGCGCCTTCTCCTTCAACACGGTCGTGGACTGGCAGAAGGGCGGCAACATCATCAACCTGACCGACTACCTGCAGGATGACGGCCGCACGTCTGAGGACTGGGGTTCGGCCGCGTGGGCCAAGCGCTACAACGGCTACCTCAAGGGTGCCATCTCGCCCTACATCGAGGATGCCGACTTCCTCAAGGTGCGCGAGATCTCGCTCAATTACGAGCTTCCGCGGAGCTGGCTGGGGATGTTCAGCGGCGTGCGCAACGCGCGCGTGGGGGTCTTTGCCCGCAACGTCTTCATGTGGGCGCCGTACCGCGGCGTCGATCCCGAGGTGGCCAACTTCGGTTCCACCGCCATTCGCAACAACCTGGACATCGGCCCGTATCCGCCGTCACGCAGCATCTTCTTCAACCTTGCCCTGGGTTTCTGATGCCTCTTCGACACCTGACCACCCGGAGCACATCCCTTCACCGGGCTGCCGCCGCGCTTGCCCTGGCGGGCGTCCTGTCGCTGTCGGGATGCGGCGAACTGGACATCCTGAACACCAACGCGCCCACGATCGAGACACTCACGGGCGCGCCCACCCGCACCATCCTGGCCCGCGCGGCCACGGGGATCTTCTCGCAGGCCTACAACGACGTAGCCACCGAGATCACGGTCTACGCGCTCTACGGCCGCGAGGGCTACAACCTCCTGGGCAACGACCCGCGCGAGACGCAGGAGCAGTTCCGCGGACCGCCGGACCCCACGGGACGGCACAGCGCCAACTGGATCGGACCGTACCAGACGATCCGCACCATCAACACCTACCTGCAGGCGCTCACCGCCGCCTCGGGGATGACGGATGCGGAGAAGCGCGCCTCGGCCGGCTTTGCCAAGACGGTCAAGGCGTGGATGCTGCACCGGCTCGCGGTGCGCACCGGGGTGATGGGGATCCCGCTCGACGTCGACCAGCCGTTAGGGTCGCCGCCGGCGCCGTTCGTGAACTTCACGACCGCGTTGCAGGCGGCGAACACGCTGATGGACGAGGCGTATGCCGACCTGCAGGCCGGCGGCGCCGCCTTCCCGTTCACCGTGCCGCCGGGCTACACCGGTTTCACGACCCCGGCCACGTACGCGCGCTTCAACCGGGCGCTGTCGGCCAAGATGAACGTGCACCGCGCGACGTTCGTGAACTGCACCGCCTGCTGGCAGACGGCGGCCACCGCGATCGGCAACTCGTTCATCACCGAAGCCGGACTTCCTGGCTCGCTGTCGACGGGCGTGTACTACGCCTACAGCACCACCGCCAACGAGCCGGCCAACCCGGTCTCGGAGCCGCTCACGTCCAACCGCTACTGGATCCACAAGTCGCTCGTGGACGGCTTCCAGCGTCGGGCGGACGGGTCACCCGATCTTCGCTACCAGACCAAGGTCGCGCCCTCGGGTCGTCCGGCGGTGAACCTCAATGACCTCATCGGCACCCACAAGCCGGTGATGTACAACGTCCCGGGGAGCCCCGGCACCGCCGACCTGGGCGCCGACGTGCCGTGGATCTCCAACGAGGAACTGCTGCTGCTCCGCGCCGAGATCCGCTGGTTCACCAGCAACCAGGCCGGCGCCATCAGCGACATCAACCTGGTGCGCCAGCACGCGGGTGGCCTGGCGGCGACGACGCTCACGGCGGCCAGCCCGACGGCCGACTTCGTCACCGAGCTGCTGTACAACCGGACCTACTCGCTGATGTGGACGCAGGGGACGCGCTGGATCGACGCCCGGCGTCATGGGCGCACGACGTCGCTCCCGCTCGACCGGGTGGGCGACATCATCTATCCGAACATGATCATCCCCTCTGCCGAGTGCGACGCGCGCGGGCTGCCGACGCCGTGCACGCCGCTGACGCAGTAGGGACGGCACGGCCGCGCGCTGCCTGACGCGGGCGCTCGCGGTGAACGGCGATCGGGGCGCGAACCGGGAAGGTGCCGGTTCGCGCCCCGATGGCGTTTCCGGACGCGACGCTACGCGGGTTCCACCGCCAGCGGCAACGAGACGCGGAAGGTGGCGCCCCGTCCAGGCGACGACTCCACCTGGATGTCGCCGCCGTGCGCCTCCACGATGCCGCGCGCAATCCAGAGCCCCAGCCCGGCGCCATGGCCGTCGCGCCCTCCCGTGCGGCGCTCGCCGGTCCAGAAGGCGGTGAACAGGTGCGGCAGGTCGCCCGGGGCGATTCCCGGCCCCGTGTCGGCGACCGTCACCTGCAACGCCTCGCCGGACACGGCGTAGTCCACCGACACGCGGCCGCCGGCCGGGGTGAACTTCACCGCGTTGCCGACCAGGTTGGAGAGCAGCTGCACGACGCGGTCGTGGTCGAGCCACGCGTCGGCCGACGACGACTCGGCGTCGGCGGCGATCGTGAGCGCCACCCCGGCCGATTCGGCGAGCGGCGCGAGCATGCGCTCCGCTCGGTCGAAGGCGTCGCCGACGCGCCGCCGGTCGCGCTGGATGCGCAATCCCGCCCCGCGCAGCGACGAGGCGTCGAGCAGGTCCTCCACGAGGCGCTGCATGGCCAGCGCGTTGGCGTGGATGGTGGCGAGCGCCTGCTCCCCCCACGGTTCCGCCCCGGGCGCGGCCGCGGCGCCCGCCCGGTCTCCAATGCCGCGCAGCAGCAGCGTTTCCGCGTACATGGCCACCACGGCCAGCGGGTTGCGCAGGTCGTGTGCGACGACCGCCAGCAGGCGCTCGCGCTCGCGCGTGGCCGCCTCGGCGCAGGCGCGGGCGGCCGCCTCGTCGGCGTGCAGCACGCGCGCCTCCAGGAGGTTCTCGACGCGCAGCAGCACCTCGGTGGTGTCGAACGGCTTGGTGACGAAGTCGCGCGCACCACGCGACAGGGCGCGCTCGCGCGCCTCCCACGTGACGTCGGCGGTGAGGACGAGGACCGGACGGTACTCGCCGGCCGGGGTGGCGGCCTGCAGGTCGGTGAGGAGGTCCAACCCGTGCCGGTGCGGCATGTTGAGGTCGAGCAGGACCAGGTCCGGCGCGTGGCGCTCCACCAGCCCGACCACGTCCCG
>CAZVDJ010000593.1:0-3538 GCA_964626245.1 uncultured Gemmatimonadaceae bacterium | reverse complement strand
ACTCGCGATAGATGGTGATCGGGCCGTAGAAGTCCTCCTGGTCCCACCAGCCGGCGACGTTGAGCGTGGGGATCGTGACACGCGTGAGATAGCCGTTCATCGCCTGCCGCTGCCAGAATGCGTCGTAGTTCGGGCGGCGCGAGAAGTCGTTCCACGTGGGAATCCTCCCCTTCAGCAGGGAGTCGTTGACGGTCTTGAGCGAGCCCAGGCGCAGGTACCAGTCGTAGGTGTCGTACGCGTCCATGCGGAACTGCTGCACGTCCTTGCCGCTCTCCATCATCGTGGCGTACTCGAAGCCGTAGCTCAGCCGGAACGCCCCGTTGTGATGGAAGTCGTCGCCCATCCACATGTCGGCCGGCGAGGCCTGCGGCGACACCGCCTTGAGCGCCGGGTGCGGCTCGAGCATCGCCATCGCGGTGAGCCAGCCCGGGTACGACACGCCGGTCATCCCCACTCGCGCGACGGTATTGGGAACGTTGGCCAGCATCCACTCGATGCTGTCGTACGCATCGGTCCCCTCATCGATGGCCTTCGGGTCGTTCCTGTCGCGCCGTGGCGGGCGCAGCATCTCGAACGTCCCTTCCGATCGGAACTTCCCGCGCGCGTCCTGAAAGGCGAAGACGTAGCCATCGCGGGCGAGGAAGCCGTATCCGCGCTCGACGGCGGTGGCGCTCGTCCCGCCGATTCCGTACGGCGTGCGCACGAAGATGATCGGGTACGGACCGCCGCGCGCCGTGGGCGTGAAGATGCGCGTGTAGAGCTTCACGCCATCGCGCATGGGAATCATCGCCTCGGTCAGCGTGAACGCCGAGTCCTGCGCCGACGCCGGTGGCGCCATGATCGATCCTCCCAGCAGCCCCACCGAGAGGAGCAACGCCCGCCCATGCATGCCCATTCGCATATCGCCTCGTCTTCGCGTCTCTTGTCGTCAGACGGCAGCTATCGCCTGGATCTCGATCTGGTAGCCATAGTGCAGGTCCTTCACGGGCACCACCGCGCGCGCCGGCCGGTGGCTTCCCATCACGCGGGCATAGGTGGCGTTCACTTCGCCCCACAGCGAGATGTCGCTCACGTAGATGGTCATCTGCAACACCTTGTCCAGCCCACTCCCGCACGCCTCGAGTACGGCGGCGACGTTGCGGAGTGTCTGCTCGGTCTGCTCGGCCATCGTCCCAACCACGTGCTCGCGGCTGCCGGGGACGATGGGGAGTTGGCCGGCCACGTAGACGACGCCATTGTGGACGATACCCTGTGAGTAATGCCCGGCGGGAAGCGGTGCAGCCTCGGTGAGAACGACGTCCATGGGTGACGCTCCGTGCAGGTGAAGGAAGGGTCGCGGCGTTCAGCTCAGGCGAAGGACGAGGTGGCGGGGCGCACCATGCCGGCGCACTCACCCAGCCCGATGCGCGCAAATCCCGGTCGCTCGGCGTGGCCGCGCAGCACCACCTCGTCGCCATCCTCGAGGAATCGCCGCACCTCTCCGTTCAGGAGGGTCAACGGCTCGCTTCCGCGCCAGGTGAGTTCCAGCAGGCAACCGCGGCTCTCGCGCGCGGCGCCGGAGATGGTCCCGCTGCCCAGCAGGTCGCCAGGCTGCAGGTTGCAGCCGTTGCTCGCGTGGTGCGCCACCATCTGCGCCGGCGTCCAGTACAGGTCACGCGCATTGCCTCGCGAGAGCCGCACCGGCGCCTCGCCCGCCGAGCGCATGCGCTCCGTGCGCAGCCACACCTCGATCACCAGGTCCAGCCCCCCGTGCAGCTGGTCGCCGGCATCCAGGAGGTAGGGGAGCGGCGACGGGTCGCCCTCGGGACGCGCGAAGGCGGGCGCGCGGAATGGCGCCAGCGCCTCGAAGGTCACGACCCACGGCGAGAGCGTCGTGGCGAAGTTCTTGGCCAGGAACGGTCCCAGCGGCTGGTACTCCCACGCCTGCACGTCGCGCGCCGACCAGTCGTTGAGCAGCGTCACCCCACAGAGGTGTTGCGACGCGTCCTCGATGGGGATGGTGGCACCCAGGGCATTCCCCGCCCCCACGAAGAAGCCGAGTTCCGCCTCGTAGTCGAGCCGCCGGCTCGGCGCCACCACCGGTGGCCCTCCACCGTCCGGACCGAGCTGTCCGCAGGGTCGCACCACCGGTGCCCCGCTCACCACCAGCGACGAGGCGCGCCCGTGGTAGCCGATGGGGACCCACTTGTAGTTGGGCAGGAGCGGATTGTCGGGGCGGAACATCGACCCGACGTTGGTGGCGTGGAAGACCGAGGCGTAGAAGTCGGTGTAGTCGCGCACGTCCGCCGGCAGCCGCAACTGGGCGTCGCGCTGCGACACCAGCAGGGACCCCGCATGCGCCCGGGCCGCGTCGCCCGACTCCGTGTCGGCGCGCAGCATCCCGCTCAGCCCGCGCCGCAGCGCCGACCACGCCTCCGGCCGCAGCGACATCAGCCCGTTCAGTGAGGGAGAGGCGCACGTGGCCGCGGCCTGTGCCGCCTCGCCCGTCAGGCATCCCTGCGCCAGCGCCTGCGGCACGTCGAGCACGTCGTTGCCGATCGCCACGCCCACCCGCCAGGGCTCATCGCCCCCCGCGCGCCGGAAGACGCCGAACGGGAGGTTCTGGATCGGAAAGTCGCCGTCGCCCGCATCGGCGCCCGGGACCCACGAGCGCAAGTCGGCGCGGTGCGTCTCGTTGAGCATGGCCTCAGTACGCGTGCAGGATGCCGATCTCGTCCAGCGGCTCGCGGAACGAGCACGAGCCGAACGAGCGAATGAAGTCGCGGCGCACCGCCGCCAGCTCGGCGTCCGTCGCGCGCGCCCCCTCCCACCGCATCTCCTCCTCGTCGATCCCGAGTCGGTCGTGATAGCGCTCTTCGAGCGTGACCAGGAGCGCGTCGATGGATGCCCCGGCGCGCGCCTGCGCTGCCGCCAGCAGGATGTTGAGGTAGCCGTACATCACGCCGCTGGGCGCATTCGGCTCGTAGGTCAGCCGGTAGCGACCGCGCAGCGGATGGTGCAGCCCGGCCGTCGCCTTGAACGGGACGCCCGCGTCCGCGCAGGCGCGAAGGAAGCGCGCCACGTCGCGCGGCGCAGGGAAGGCCTCGGCGGTCACGCCGCCGGTGCGGATCTTGGCGCGGGCGCCGATCGCTGCGACCTGCCGCAGCAGCGGCGGCAGGTCGACCGTGACGGGGATCTCGACGAAGTGCTCCATCCCCGCGAAGAGACCGTGCAGTGCCGCCACGCCGTCCGGCGTCGTGGCACGACTCTCGACGCTGTCCACGACGGCATGTTCGCCGTGCGCCTGGTTGAACGCGGCGATGCGTGCGGCATCGGCGGCGGGGTCGGCACCCGCCAGCGCGCTCAGTTGCCACCGACCCGCGGATGGCTCCCTCCAGAGGCCCGCAGCCGCCGTGGCCAGCGCGTCCAGCTGCGCCGCGGGAAGGACCAGGCGTCCCAGGGCCCAGGCATCGGGCCCGGCGCGATAGGCCGCGTAGTTCGCGACGACGCGCTCCAGGGTGAGCGAGGCCGGAGGAAAGAGCCCGGCGTAGTCGATGGC
>CAZVDJ010000592.1:0-3541 GCA_964626245.1 uncultured Gemmatimonadaceae bacterium | reverse complement strand
GCGCCGGCGGCAGCACGCCCGCGCCAGCCGGGGGTGTCCTTCTCCCCGCAACCGATCGTGGGGCCGCGCGACTACGGAACCGGTCCAAGGGGGTGGCGCGTCCTTCCGGGCGCGTCGCTGGGCCCCGATGGCGACATGGCGTCGCTCATGATCGCCAACGTCGATCCGGTGGGACGGCTGAGCGTGCTGGCGCAGGGCGGCTACGGCCAGCGCGGCGCCTGGCGAGGCGGGTCGCTGGCCACGGCGCTCCGGCAGAAGCCCGTGCAGCTGGAGGCCAGCGCGTGGTACACGGAGCACGCGCCGTCGGAGCAGGCCGCGGGGAGTTTTGCATCGTTGGAGATCGACAGCCGCTTTACCGGGCTTGGACTGGCCGCGCGCTATGCGCGCGAGGGCGGCGCCTGGGGTTACGCCCTGCGTGCCGGAGGCAGCCTGGCGCAGGTGGACGGTAACCAACTGGACGGTGCCGGACGCGCGATGGGGTTTGCCGAGGTGCGCGGCCGCCTGACCTGGACGTGGCGCGGCGTGCAGGTGAGCCCGCAGGTGGCGGCCACGGTCTCCGAAGGCGGAACGGGGGGCGACTCCTGGACCAGGGGCGTCACGAGCGGCGCGCTGGCGATCGGCGGGAGCCGCCGGTCGCTGCGGTTCGAGGGTACCGTAGGCTCGACGACCACCCCCGGCCCCGGCGAGTTCGGCCGCGCGTTCGAGCAGTTTGCGGTGGGCGGCGCGGAGGTGCCCTTCCTGGACCGCGCCTTCCTCACGCAGCGCATCTCGGTCCCGTCGGTGCCGGTGGGCTACGCCTCGGGACGCAAGCTGGGCATTGGTCGCGTGTCGGCTCGCGTCTCGGGAGTGCAGCCGTACGCCATGTGGATCGCCGCCGGCGACAAGCTCACGCGCTACCAGCGTGTGCTGGGCGCGGAGCAGGAGTTCAACGTCGCGGCGCTTGGCTTTGCGCGCCTTCCCGCCACGCGCATTCGCTACGGGATCGGGTACTCCATGGACGAGCCCTACAAGGAGAAGATCCGCCCGTACGTGAGCGTGACCTACCGGCCGTGAACGCCCGCTCCCGGCCGCGCGGCGGGGGAGGACGGAGCTACCCCTCGGTTCCCTCGGGCGCGCGGCTCCACGAGACGTTGCAGGCGGCGGCGCCGAAGTAGGCGGTGGGATGGTCGCCAGTCCCCAGGACGTCGTGCAGCATCTCGTGCTTGACGAGCGTCTCGTTATGCACCCACGTCTCGGCGATGTACACGTCGTGCGGCGATCTCCAGTGGCCGGCGCAGGGACCGTTCGGGCAGGGGAACTCATCCCCCTTCACCACCCAGAAGCGCACGCGGTCGATCGGGGCGGAGCGACCGGCGCAGTCCTCGATCTCGGCCCACCACTGCCGGTAGGCGGAGGTGACCTCGAGCGGGGCGGCCCCCTCGGGGGCGTAGCGGCACCCGGCGCAGGCGAACAGGATGGCCAGGAAGGAGCAGGCGGAGCGAAGGCGGGGGATCATGGTCGGGGCACGTCGGCCAGCGAGTTTTGTGATCCAGCTCACAAATCGAGCGGCGATAGCCCGGCCTAGTGCGCGATCGATGCCGCCGGAGGAGCGACGGCCATCCCCGGCCAGCGCCTCGCGTCCGGGAGCGCCGGCGGCGCTTCAACTCCTTGCCAGAAAGCATTTTGCGCCGAGCAGGCGTGCTCCCATCCGAACAGTCCGCGGACCGGGAATCGGCGCCCGCCCGCGGTAGCAAGCGGCGAGGAGGCGTCACGGCTGCGGAATGTTCGCGACATCCCGAGCGCTGGTCGCCTGCGCAAGAGGCAAGTCATTCCGCGGCCGAGGCGGCCTCGCGTGGCCCGGCCCCTAACGAGGGGCGAGACCCGGGCGATCGCCGGGGAATCGCGGATGGTGCCCGTGGGAGCCGGGGGGTAGCTTCTCCGCCCGTCGTCCTTCCCTGTCGTGGCCGGCAGTGTGGGTGGCGTTCCGCGGCGGCCACGTGCCTCTCGTCTCGATCCCCTCGAAGCCATGAGTCCCGTTCGCACGCTCGTGCTAGGCGCGGCCTTCCTGCTCGGCGCCAGCCCGGTCGCCGCCCAGGCGCCGGCGATTCGCCCGCCGTCGGCGGACAGCGTCCCGCGCCCTGCCGCCAACCCGGCCGACGTCGCCTCGCCTGACGCGATCCTCGGCGCCCTGTACGACGTGATCTCGGGCCCGGCGGGCCAGAAGCGTGACTGGAACCGCTTTCGTTCGCTGATGGCGCTCAATGCGCGACTGATGCCCACGCGCCCGCTGCCTAACGGCGGAGGCGAGGTGCGCATGTGGAGCGCCGACGACTACGTGCAGGCGGCGGGCGCCAGCCTGGAACGCACGGGCTTCTTCGAGCGCGAGATCCATCGGGTGACCGAGTCGTACGGCAACGTGATGCACGCGTTTTCCACCTACGAGTCGCGCCGCACCGCCGACCTGTCGGAGAAGCCGTTCTCGCGCGGGATCAACTCCATCCAGCTGCTCAAGGACGGCGGGCGCTGGTGGGTGGTGTCGATCTTCTGGGACGCCGAACGTCCGGGCAACGAGATCCCCGCGAAGTACCTGCCGCGCGAGTGACGCCTGCTCGCAGGCGCCGCGCACGCGGCGCTTGTGTGTCATCGGTCCGGGGTCCAGAATCCCGCGTCCTGACACGCCCTACCCTTCACGATCCACCGACATGCGCATTGGTGTCCCTCGGGAATCCCTCGCCGGCGAGCGGCGCGTGGCCCTGGTGCCGGAGAGTGTCGCGCGCCTGAAGAAGTCCGGCATCGAGGTTCGCGTGCAGCGCGGCGCGGGCGAGTCCGCCTTCATTCCGGATGACGCGTACGCCAACGCCGGCGCCGAGCTGGTGGCCGATGCCGCCGCGGCGCTGGGCGATTGCGACGTCGTGTGCAAGGTGCAGCGCCCCTCCCCCGCCGAGGCATCGGCGATGCGCGAACAGGCGCTCCTCATCTCGTTGTTGCAGCCGACGACGAGTGCCGACTCGCTGCAGGCGCTCAACGGCCGGTCCGTCACGGCCCTCGCGCTGGAGCGCGTCCCGCGCATCACCCGGGCGCAATCGATGGACGTGCTGTCGTCGCAGGCCACGGTGGCGGGGTACAAGGCGGTGCTCCTGGCGGCGATGCACTCGCCCAAGCTGCTCCCGATGCTCACCACGGCCGCGGGCAACATTCCCCCCGCCAAGGCGTTCGTGGTGGGGGCCGGCGTCGCCGGCCTGATGGCCATCGCCACGGCGCGCCGACTGGGGGCGGTCGTCTCGGGGTACGACGTCCGCGCCGCGGCGCGCGAGCAGGTGCTCTCGCTCGGCGCGACCTTCATCGGCCCGGAGCCGCAGAAGGACGCCGAGGCCGCAGGCGGCTACGCGCGCGAGCAGACGGAGGAGGAGAAGGCGAAGACGCTGGCGGCGCTGGCGGCGCACGTCTCCTCGCAGGACCTGATCATCACGACGGCGCAGATTCCCGGGCGCCCGGCGCCGCGCATCATCACCGCCGCGATGGTGCAGACGATGCGCCCCGGCACGGTGCTCATCGACATGGC
>CAZVDJ010000591.1:0-3544 GCA_964626245.1 uncultured Gemmatimonadaceae bacterium | reverse complement strand
GAGCAGCGAGGATGCGCGGGCGCTGGAGCGGTTTGCGCCGCCGCAGCTGGCGGCGGTCATGTCACCGGCGGCCGCGGGGGGCCGCGTTGGCCAGACCATTCGCAACAATTCGCTGTTCACCGCCGACTACAGCGGCTCCGCGAAGTTCAAGCTCACCGACGCCATCACCTCCACGACGTCGGTAGGCGGACAGTTCTACCGCACCGAGCTGAACACCTCGTTCCTCGGCGGACAAGGCTTTGCCGGCTCGGGGCTTACCACGGTGTCGGCGGTGGCCACGCAGGTTGCGGCCACGCAGACACAGATCCTGAACACGACGATCGGCGCCTTCGGCGAGCAGGGCTTTGCCTGGCGCGATCGCCTGTTCGTGTCGGCGGCACTACGCGTGGACAACAACAGCGCCTTCGGCGACGACTTCAAGTGGATCACCTACCCGAAGGTGAGCGCGTCGTGGGTGATGCACGAGGAGGAGTTCTGGGGGCTCGACTCCTGGTTCCAGACGATGCGCGTGCGCGCCGCGTATGGCGCGTCGGGGCGCCAGCCGAATGCCTTTGCCGCGTTGCGCACCTTCACCCCGGTCACGGGGCCAGGCGGCGGGACCGCGGTCACGCCGGGATCGCTGGGCAACCCCGATCTCAAGCCGGAGGTGGGGAAGGAGCTCGAGGTCGGCTTCGAGGCAGGGCTCTTCAATCGTCTGTCGCTCGACTTCACCTACTTCACCAAGACGACGACGGACGTGATCGTGAGCCAGGCGGTGGCACCGTCGGCGGGCTTCCCGGGCCAGCAGTTCCGGAACATCGGCGAGGTGAGCAACTCGGGGATCGAGCTCAGCGCCACGTTGCAGGCGCTCCAGCGGCGCAACGTGTCGTGGGAGGTCACGAGCAAGGTGTCGACGAACGGCGATCGCATCGAGGACCTGGGCGGCCTGCCGTCGGTGATCGCTACGGCGGGTCCGTCCAATCAGGTGGGACGCCCGATCGGCGGCGTCTACGTGCGTCGCATCGTGTCGGCCGACCGTGACGCGAACGGCTTCGCCACCAACATCCTGTGCCAGGGGACGTCGGGGCCGGTGGCGTGCGCGACGGCTCCGTTCCTGTACATCGGGACGCCGACGCCAAAGCTCACCGGAGCGGTGACCAACACGGTGACCGTGGGACGCAACCTGCGCCTCTACGCGCTGGTCGACTTCCGCAACGGCAACCTGAACTACAACGCCGTGGAGCTGCTGCGCTGCGGTGCACAGCTGGGCGTGGGGTTGTGCGACGTGAACTACAACCCGAACAACTACGACGTGAAGTACGTGGCGCAGGCGCGCGGCCAGGCGGTGTCGCAGGGAACGACCGAGGCCTTCTTCCAGGACGCGTCGTTCGTGAAGCTGCGCGAGGTATCGGCCACCTACACGCTGCCGGAACGCTGGCTGGGGAAGCGCGCGTCGATCACGCTGGCCGGGCGAGAGCTCAGGACCTGGACCGACTATCGCGGCATCGACCCCGAATCGAACGTCAACAACGCGGCCGCCACGGCGACGACGCTCGACCAGGCCGTCACGCCCAACCTGATGCGCTTCATCGCGACCTTCAACGTCTCGTGGTAACCATGCGACTTCATTCATCGAGGAGGGGCACGAGCCTGCCCCGCACGAACACGGCGTCGCGTGTCGCGCGCTCACGGGGCGTCGTTGCAGCCGCGGCGCTCCTGGCAACCGCGGCGTGCACGGAGGTCACGGCGCTCAAGCAGGACAACCCCGGGCAGCTGTCGGCGGCCACGATCTACGTGCCGTCCAACGCCCAGCTGCTGGTGAACGGGGCCATTGCCGACTTCGAGTGCGCCTTCTCGCGCTACGTGGTCGGTTCCGGCCTCTTCGCCGACGAGCTCTCGAACGCCATCGGGTCGGTCTCGAACTACAACTATGATCGTCGCACCGTGCAGACGATCGAGGCCTATGGCACCGCAACGTGCGCCGCCAACCAGCAGCCGCCGATCTACACGACGCTGTCGGTGGCGCGCGCGTCGGCCGACACCGTGGCCGCCAAGCTCGAAGGGTGGACCGATGCGCAGATGCCCGCCGGCGTGAATCGCACGCGCCTCATTGGCCAGGCGCTGGCGTATGCCGGCTACAGCGTCCTGCTGCTGGGCGAGTCGATGTGCTCGGGGTCGATCAACGTGGGGCCGGAACTCACCCCCGCGCAGCTCTTCGATGCGGCCAAGACGCGCTTTGACGCCGCGATCACGAGCGCCACGGCCGCCAACGACCAGCCGACGCTCAACTTCGCGCTGCTGGGGCGTGCGCGTGCGCAACTCAATCAGAAGTCGGCGGCGTCGGTCGCGGCGGCGGCCGTCGACGCGGCGCGCATTCCGGCCGGCTTCGTCCACAACATCTCCACCGATGGCGTCAACGTCCGGCGCCAGAACTTCTCGTTCCTGTCCATCAACCAGAACTTCTGGAGCACCGTCGACGCGTCGTTCCGCGGCCTCACCATTGGCGGAGCGCCCGATCCGCGCGTCGCCGTGACCAACACCGGGCGTGCCGGCACGGCGCAGGGGACGGTCATCTGGACGCCGGACAAGTATCCCGCGCTGGCGACGATCATGCCGATCACGCGCTGGGCGGAGGCGCAGTTCATCATCGCCGAGGCGCGCGTCGCGACCAACGACCTCACCGGCGCCGCGGCGGCGATCAACGCCGTGCGCGCCACGCGTGCCGGACTGCCGACGTATTCGGCGGCTGGGCAGACCGCGGCGCAGGTCCTGGCGCAGATCGTGGAGGACCGGCGACGCGAGCTCTTCCTCGAGGGGCATCGCCTGGGCGACATTCGCCGGCTTGGCCTTGCCTGGCTGCCGGCGACCGGAACGCCGTACCCTGGTGGTGGTGGCACGTACGGCGACCAGACGTGCTTCCCGCTCCCGGACGCGGAGCGCATCAACAACCCCAACCTGTGAGGGGGGGCGCTTGACCATCAACACTCGACGCTCCCGCATCGCGCTGGGAGGGGCCGCTTGGCTCCTCCTGGCGCCGGGTGCTCTCGCGGCGCAATCGCGCGAGCCGTTCGCGGGGCTGGATGCCTACATCGAGGGTGCGCTCAAGGCGTGGAAGGTGCCGGGGATGGGGGTCGCGATCATTCGCAACGACTCGGTCATCTACGCCAAGGGGTATGGCGTCAGGCGGGTGGGAAAGCCGGAGCCCGTGACCGAGAAGACGATCTTCGCGATCGGTTCGTCGTCGAAGGCGTTCACGGCAGCGGCCGTCGCGATGCTGGTCGATGACAAGAAGGTCTCGCTCGACGCCTCGGCTGCAACGTACCTGCCCGGATTCCAGCTCTACGACCCATACGCCACGCGCGAACTCACCGTGCGCGACCTGCTGAGCCATCGCAGCGGGCTGGCGCGCGGCGAACTGGCCTGGTACGGCTCCCCGTTCGACCGCGACGAGATCGTGCGTCGCGTGCGCTACCTCAGGCCATCGTGGTCGTTCCGGTCGCAGTTCGGCTACCAGAACATCATGTACGTGGCGGCCGGGCAGGTGGTGGCCAAGGTGTCGGGCACG
>CAZVDJ010000590.1:0-3547 GCA_964626245.1 uncultured Gemmatimonadaceae bacterium | reverse complement strand
GGCAACGGCTGTCGTGCGTGACACCGGTTGCGCAGGGCGCGCAACTGCCGCCGGCGGCGCACCCGGCGATCGCACCGCGGGGCGTCGTGCGGCTGGCGGGATGCGCGTCGTGCTCGTCACCGCGATCGCGGTGGTGGTGCTCGCTCGCTCGGCGGCGGCGCAGAACAACAACTGCATCCCGCCCACCGGGCGCGGCGCAGCGGTCGGCGCGCTGGACGACCTGCGCGGATCCATGCTCCTGGTGGCCTACGCCACGGCCGGGAGCCAGCAGGGGAAGATCACCTCCGGGACGATCGATCTCGTCCCCGCCCCGCCTGCTGCCAGGGAGCGGGGGGTGATGATGATCGGATCGACGACGCTCAACCTGGCGCGGGTGGGTGGAGAGTTCTCGGGGACGCTGCGCTCGCGCGACCCGGGGTCACCGAGCGTGACGCTGGAAGGCGCGCGCGGCGGCGCGCCTGCGACGCTGACATTCGGGTCGGTGCGCACGCGGGGGGCGGACGGTGCGTCCAGGACGCCCGTGGTGCAATTCGAGATCGTGGAACGCTTCGCCAAGGGACTGCGCGGTCGCTGGCGCACCGTGGGCGGCTCGGCCAAGGCCGGGAGCGGCTACTTCTGCGCTTCGCGCTTCTAGGGGTGGCCTTCCCCCTGGCGCGCGTGCCTTGGCGGGGCCGACCGGCTCCTTGGCTCGTGCTGGCGATGGCGGCGTTGGTGCTGGCGGGATGTGCGCACCGCGTCCCGGTGGCGCTGCGCGCCTCCTCGGAAGCGGCGCCCGCTGCGCTGCTGGGGCGCTTTACCGGGGCGGTTTCGGTGCAGGGCGACGTGCTCACGCTGCAGCTCGACACCGCGGAGGTGCGCTTTGCGGGGCTGGCGCCCGGCGACGCGACGCTGCTGGATGAGGTGACGGTTCGCGCCGTGATCGCGACCGACTCCGCGGCCGTGGGCATTCCGCTGGGCGCGAGTGGCGCAACGTCGGTGGCCGATGCCTTGCAGCCGGGCGAGCGACGCATCATGGGTTCGCTTCGCTTCGACCTGCCGCTGCCGCCTGGCGCCAGGCTGCAGGACCTGTGGGTCGCGTTCCAGCTGCGCGGGACGGCGCGCCCCGCGGGGCGCGATGCCGAGCTGGTCGTCGCGTATGCGTGCAGTGAGACCAACCTGCTCGGCGCAACGAAGCCCGCCAGGGCGCGCGCGCAGCGGATGCGGGCGAGCTACGTGGCGGGGTGCCGCCTGTGACGCGACGCGGAGCAGCTGTCGGTCACCAGTGAAGCACCTGCCGGGCGGTCGCGGCGCACCTGCCGGCCTCCCGCCGGGCGCCAACGGAGCACCTGCCGGGCGCTGACGGAGCACCTGCCGGGCGATGCTCCGGCCCCCGCAGCGGGCCCTTTGGGAATTCCGGCTCGTCGGGCGTGGGTGCGCGCATTACATTTGGGCCACGGTCCCCACCCCTCGGGGCCGGCCTCTCACTCCCAGCCTTGGAGTGCCGTATGCCTGGACGCAAGCGCGACACGCGGTTCTCGTCGCGGCGCCAACCGGCTCGTTATGCGGGCGCCGCCAACCGCAAGGGCAGCGACAACTTCGCGTCGAAGTTGACGGAGAAGGATGTCAGCAAGGCCCGTCAGATGCACAAGAAGGGGATGCCCCTGCACGAACTCGCCGACAAGTTCGGCGTGCATGCGTCCACCATGTCCCGGGCCCTTCGCAAGTTGACCTTCCGCCACGTCAAGTGAGGCGAGGCGCGTGGTGAGGGAGCCTCGTCAACGGCGCTTGCTGAGTGCCGTGGCCATCTTCCTCACCGCGCTCGCCCTGCAACGCGCCTGCACGCTGCCGTGGGGAAGTGGCAGCGACGGGCGGCTGCACTTCCGCCTGACGGTGGTGGGCCTCTCCCGGACGTCCGACGGGAGCGACGGCGCGATCACCGACTGCCGGTGGTGGCCGCGCTACGGCGACGCGGCGCTCTGTGCCGTTCGAGCCGAAGGGCGAACGATGGCCGATCGGCTGCGGCTGGCCTACCCGCTGCTGCAGGTGGGGTTGTGGCTGGCGGTGGCCTCCCTCCTGCTCCAGGCACTGCGCGTCCCTCGCCTGCGTCTTGCACAGGCGTCGCTGCCGGCCGTGATCGCGGCCGGAACGCTGGCGGCCATCGTGTTCGTGCGGCAGGGTGCCACGAACGGACTGGCCGCTCTCCAGGGCATCACCCTGCAGTTGGACGGGACGGGCTTCTTGGCCGCGGTGGCCGCGCTGATCCTCGCGACGGCGAGCGCGGCGCTCCTCGCCACGACGCCCCTGCAGGAGCGCTCCCCGTGAGTCGCACGCTGCGCGTTGCCCTGTCGTGCGCAGTCGTCGTGGCAGCGCCGCTGGGCGCCCAGCGCCCTCCCGTGCGCCCGCCGCCAGCCAAGGGGACGCCCCCACCGGCCGCGGTCCCGATCCCGGTCGACCCCGACTCGTCCCGGGGCGACGATGAGGCATTCGCGACGCTCCCCGAGGCAGCGCGTGAAGCGCTCGACGTGCGCCGTCAGCTGCAGCCCTGGGAGGGCGATCCCGGACTGACCTGCGTGCCGTTGAGCACGACGTCCGACGGGAGTCGTCGCCAGCGCGTGCAGGGGAAGCTCGCCGACTCCCGCGCGCTCGTGGTCTTTGCCCGCGTGGACCGGCGCGGCGTGCTGCGCCGCGTGGAGTTCGTGCGCCGAACCGCCAACGGTGGGCAGGTGGGCTACACCTGGGACGCCGAGGGCGACCTGACGACGCGCACCGACTGGCCGCCCGAGCTCACCAATCCGAGCAGTCATCGCGTGCCGCGCGGCAGCCCGATTCCGCGTGCGCTGCGCGGGTTGGGGCGACTGGTGATGGCGTGGCCCTGCGCACCGACCTCCTGACGGAGCATCGCCCTGTCGCCGCGGCGCCGTGAGCGTCGCACGGGCACGGCGCACCGACACGCCGCCCGGGCTTCCGAGCGCCACCTGCGCGAGTGTATCGTCCCCTCGCGCGCGCGATCGCGAACGGCCATGTCGATGGCGCGCCGTGCGACTCGCGGCTCGTGCTTCTTCCCTTCCCTCCACCTCGCGCCATGTCCCTCGCGCGCACTGCCCTCCTTCGCGCCTCCAAGTCCCAGTGGCTTGCCACACAGATGACGCAGCGCGCCTTCGCGCGACGCGCCGTGAAGCGCTTCATGCCTGGCGAGCGACTGTCGGACGCGCTCGATGCCGCGCAGCAGCTGGCGAGCTCGCGCATCGGCACGATCATCACCCGTCTGGGCGAGACGCTCACCGGTGAGCGCGACACCGACGAGGTGCGCACGCACTACCTGGAGGCGCTG
This sequence comes from uncultured Gemmatimonadaceae bacterium, assembly GCA_964626245.1. Classification (GTDB taxonomy): domain Bacteria; phylum Gemmatimonadota; class Gemmatimonadetes; order Gemmatimonadales; family Gemmatimonadaceae; genus SCN-70-22. The sequence continues at coordinate 237 of CAZVDJ010000590.1, read as the reverse complement.
GGCGAAGTGGCGCGGCGCGGGCTTCCCACGCAGGTCTCCATCAAGCCGACGCAGCTGGGCCTCGACGACTCGGTCGAGGCGTGTGTCCGGCAGGTGTCGCCCATTGCCGCGGCGGCCAACGCTCGCGGCCAGATGCTGTGGATCGACATGGAGGACTCGAGCTACGTCGACCGCACGCTGGACCTGTACGTGCAGCTCAATGCGCAGCACGAGCAGGTGGGGCTGTGCCTGCAGTCC
>CAZVDJ010000589.1:0-3557 GCA_964626245.1 uncultured Gemmatimonadaceae bacterium | reverse complement strand
GCGTACATGAGTCCGGAGCAGGCCGACCCGAGCGCGCTGGACGTGGACACGCGCACCGACGTCTACTCGCTGGGCGTGCTGCTGTACGAGCTGCTCGTGGGGCGCCTTCCGCTCGATCCCAGCGAGCTCGGATATCCCGCCTTCATGGTGCGCCTGGCGAACCGCGAGACGAACGTCAGCACGCCCAGCGCCAAGCTGGCGACGCTCGGGCACGCGGCGAGCGCGGTGTCGCATTCGCGTCGCACCGACGTGCGCGGGTTGCAGCGCGAGCTGCGCGGGGACCTGGACTGGATCGTGATGAAGGCGCTGGATCCCGACCGCTCGCGCCGCTACGAGACGGTGAACGGGCTGGCGATGGACCTGCAGCGCTTCCTGCGCTCGGAGCCGGTGATCGCGCGGCCGCCGTCGGCCTGGTACCGCCTGACGCGCTTCGCCAGGCGCAATCGCATCGCCGTGGCGGCGAGCGCCGCGGTCGCCGTGGCGCTCGTCTCCGGCCTGACCGTCTCGGCCGTCGCCCTGGTGCGCGCCCGGCGTGCCGAGACGCTGGCGCGCCGGGAGGCCGAGACGTCGCGCCAGGTGGCGGCCTTCCTCACCGGGCTCTTTCGCGTCTCCGACCCCAGCGAGGCGCGCGGCAACTCGGTCACCGCGCGCGAGATCCTGGACCGCGGCGCCGCGCGCATCGGCACGGAGCTGGGCGGAGAACCGCAGGTGCAAGCGCAGCTCATGCACACCATGGGCAACGTGTACCGGGAGCTGGGGCTCTACGCGCAGGCACAGCCGCTGCTGGAGCGCGCCGCCGCCATTCGCACGGAGCTGGGCGGTGCCGACGCACCGGAGACGCGCGCCACGCTGGTGGAACTGGCGCGCCTGGCGCAGCAGCAGGGACGCTTTGCCGTGGCCGAGTCGCTCTACCAGCAATCGCTGCGCGCCACGGAGCGCCTTGGCGGCGCCACCGATCCCTCGCTCATCCCCATCCTGAATGGACTGGGCGGGATGTTCATCACCCGCGGCCGCTTTGCGGAGGCAGAATCGGCGCTGGCGCGAGCGGTGGCGCTACGCACGGCCACCCGATCGCCCGACGACACCGACTTCGCACGCCTGCTGCGCAACCTGGCGGCGTCGTACCTGGCGCAGGGACGATACGCCGACGCGGAGCCCGTCTTTCGCCGCGCGCTGGTGATGACGGAACGGATCGCCGGCGCCGACCACCCCGATGTCGGGCGCACGCTCAGCAACCTCGGGGTCGTGTACTACGGGCTGGAGCGCTTCGACGAGGCCGCGCAGTACTACGAGCGCGCCGAGCGTGTCCTGGCCAAGTCGTTAGGCGACAGCCATCGCGACCTGGCCTCGATCCACATCAACCTTGGCGAGATTGAATGGAAGCGCGGGCGGCTGGCCGAGGCGGAGCGCCGCCTGCGCCGTGCCCTGGAGATCCTGGCCACCGTGGTCGAGCCGACGCACCCGAGCGTGGCCACCGCGCAGTTCGACCTGGCCAACGTGCTGCGCGACGCGGGACGCGCACGCGAGGCCGAGGAGCGCTACCAGCGCGCGCTGGAGATCCGGGAGCGCGCCTTCGGGCAGGAGGCCCCCGCCGTGGGCGAGGTGCTGGTGGAGTACGCCGCCCTGCTGCGCCGCACCGGGCGCCCGGCAGACGCCGACCGGCTGGCGGCGCGCGCCCGCGCGATCACCCCTCCCGCGCGCTGACGCGACGGCAGGCGGCCGTCAGATTCGCGTCCCCCGCTTCACGTCGAAGATCACCGAGCGGTGACACGTCGGGCAGATGAACCACTCGCGCTGGCGCGCGTAGCCCAGCCCGAACGACCCGCCGCCGATGGCACGCCGGGTCATGGTGACGTGACACCGCGGGCAGCGCGCCGCCTCCCCGGCAGCCACGGCCCGCCGCACCTCCGCCTCTTCCTCGTTGGATAGTTTCGCGGCGTCCATTCCGGTCGCTCTCGTCTTTTCGACGTCTCGTCCTTCGTCTTCTGCCTGCTCAGAGCTCGATCACGACCTTGCCGAACTGCTGCGCCGACTGCAGCCGCGCGTAGGCGTCGGGCGCTCGCTCGAACGGGGTGACCGAGTCCACCACGGCGTGCAGCCGCCCGGCGGCGAACGCCTCGGCGGCGGCGGCGAATTCCGCCTCGTTCCCCATGGTGGAGCCCATGATGGTCCACTGGTTCCAGAAGAGGCGGCGCACATCGGTCTGCACCATCGGCCCCGATGTACCGCCGCAGGTGACCAGCCGCCCGCGCTTGCCCAGCGCCATGAGCGATTGCCCCCACGTCTTCTCCCCCACGCTGTCGATCACGACATCCACCCCGCGCTTGCCCGTGCGCGAGCGCACCTCCTTCCCCACGTCGACGCGCGCATGGTTCAGGACTTCGTCGGCGCCTAACGCGCGTGCGCGTTCCAGCTTCTCGTCGCTCCCCGACGTGACCCAGACGCGCGCCCCGTGCAGCCTGGCGATCTGCAGGGCCTGCAGCGCCACGCCACCGCCGATCCCCCAGATCAGCACCTGGTCGCCCGGCTTCACCTGCGCCTTGCTGACGACCATGCGCCACGCCGTGAGCGACGCGAGCGGAAAGGCGGCGGCTTCGGCGAACGGGATGGCCTCGGCGATGGGACGCACGTTCCACTCGGGGACCACGAGCTGCTCGCAGAGGGTGCCGGGGTAGTGCTCGCCAAGGATGCCATACTTGAGGCAGAGCGGGGCGTCGCCGGTGGTGCAGTACTCGCAGGCCCGGCAGCTGAGCCCCGGGTTCACCACGACGTGGTCACCCACCTTGACCGTCTGCACCCTGTCGCCCACCGCCTCCACCACGCCGGCCCCGTCGGATCCCACGATCCACGGAGGGGTGATGGTGATGTGCGGCAGACCACCCAGCATCCAGAGGTCGAGCCGGTTGAGCGCCGCCGCACGCACGCGCACGCGCACGTCGGTCGGGGCGCGAAGTTCGGGTGCCGCGACGTCGTCTCGAAGGGTGAGCTGATCCAGGCCGCCGTGGGCGGAAATCGTGATGGCGCGCAACGTCTGTCGCTTCTGGTGAAGGTCCGGCGGCGACCGCTGTCGACGCCGCGCGATCGAGTAGTCGGGGGTGGTGCGTCGGAATAGATTCCGTCACTCCCCAACCGTGCGGCCAGACGGCGCCGGTGGGAGTGCCCCCTCGTCCCAGTCCGGATACTCAGGCAATGCTCGAGATCAAGGTCCCCCCGCTCGGAGAATCGATCGTCGAAGCCACCATTTCGCGCTGGCTCAAGCAGGAAGGCGACCAGGTGGCGTCAGGGGAGACGCTGGTGGAACTCGAGACGGACAAGGTAACGGTCGAGGTTCCGGCGCTGAAAGCGGGCGTGCTGGTGAAGCGCGCCCGCGCCGAGGGCGACGTGGTGGCCGTGAACGACGTATTGGGCCAGCTGGACGACGCCGCCGCTGCAGCGGGGCCGGGCGCCGCTGCTGGAGCGAGCGCGCCGGTGCCAGCCGTCGCAACCGCGCCGGGAGCGCCAGTGGCGGCGCCGCCCGCGCCCGCCGCAGTCGCGCCTCTCTCGCCATCTGTCCCGGC
>CAZVDJ010000588.1:0-3570 GCA_964626245.1 uncultured Gemmatimonadaceae bacterium | reverse complement strand
GGGAGACGGGAGACGGGAGACGGGAGGGGGTTAGCGATCGACTTGGTGGAATGCGGCCAGTCGTCCGAAGATGCGGTCCATCGTGGCGCCCATCGTGGGGCTCCACTGGTTGGTGGCGATGAGGATGGCGAAATCGCGCAGGGGGGCGATGCCGACGAGGGCGTAGTGCCTGGTGTTGGTGCCGTCGTGATAGAGGGCGCGCCCCCCGGCCCAGCTGCGCGCGCCGAGCACCAGCCCATGGCTGTACGCGTCATTGCCGGTGGCAACCACTCCCGTGGTGGTCAGGGCGCGCCAGGCGGCCGACGAGAGCACCGGCGTCTCCCGGCCGCGCTCCGCGGAGAGCAGCGCCGCGGTGAACCGCGCCCAGTCGGACAGCGACATGTGGGCACGCCCGGCCGGGCCGTACTCGGGAGGGTTGTCGGCGTTAGGGGTGTCGGGGCCATAGATGGTGCGCACCCCGCTGGCGGAGAGGTGGTGCCCATGCGGTTCGTCCACCGACCCGGCGCTGCCGGCCTGGCCGAAGCCCGCGCTCGACATCGCCAGCGGCGTCCACAACCGCTCGCGCATGACGTCCTCGAAGTCGCGGGCCAGCGCGCGCTCGATGATGGTGCCGGCGATCATGTAGCCCACGTTGCTGTAGGCATACGTCCCCGGCGCGACGACCGGCGGGTACATCAGCGCCCACGCCGAGGCCCGCTCGCGCGCGGCACGGCCGCCCATGGGCGTTTCCGTTGTGTAGTCACGCGGCAGCCCCGCCGAGTGCGACAGGAGGTCGCGCAGCGTGCGCGTGCGGTACTCGGCACGCATGCTGGCGGCCATCTCGGGAAAGTGCTCCGCCAGCGTGGTGGACCAGGACAGCACGCCTTGCGCGACGAGCCGCGCCACGAGCACCGAGACCTGGTGCTTGAGGACCGACCCCAGGTGCCACTTGTCATCACGGCCAACCGCCGTGGTGCCACCGTAGCGTCGCACGCCGCTCACGACCAGGCGCGCCACCGAGTCGCTGGTGACGATGGCCGCGCCCAGCGCCGGCAGGTCGTCGGCGCGACGGATGGAGTCGACGAGGCCGCTGAAGGTGAGCGGCGCCGGCGGCGGGGTGACCGTTCCGGGCCCCGGCCCCGTGCCGTCGCTGCCGCAGGCCGAAAGGGAGACGACACCGGCCAGCAGGCCGGCGACGGCGACGCGAGAGATCTCCCTCCGCATCGCCCTACCTTGACGGCCCCCGGCGATAGGGGCCGCGCCCGGTATCCTTGCGCGACTCGCGGCGCTTGCGATCCTCCTCGTCCCGCTTCGCCTTGGCGTCGCGGCGCGCCTGCTCCTCGACGGCGACGCGTTCACGGCGCTCGGCCTTGGCCTTGGCGTTGGCGCGCTCCTTGGCCTTCTGCTCGCGCCAGCGCGCCTGGCGCTCGGCGGGGGAGTCCTCGAGCTTCTCCGCCACCATGGCCGTGTAGTCGAAGTCGGGCAGGATCACCCGTTGCAGCCGGCGGCCGATCTTGCGCTCGATGTCGGCCAGGTCCTGTTCCTCCTCCTTCGAGACGAAGGTGAAGGCGTCGCCGGTGGCCTCGGCGCGTCCGGTGCGCCCCACCCGGTGGATGTAGTCTTCCGGCGCCATGGGGACATCGAAGTTCACCACGTGGCCCAGCTCCTCCACGTCGATGCCGCGGGCCGCGATGTCGGTGGCCACCAGGACGCGATACTTGCCGCTCTTGAAGCCCGCGAGCGCCTCGGTGCGTTGCGGCTGCGAGCGGTTGCCGTGGATGCGCTCCGCGGAGATCTCGTGCCGCGCCAGGAACTTCTGCAGCCGGTCGGCCCGGTGCTTGGTGCGGGTGAAGACGAGCACCTCCTGCATGTCGCCGCGCACCAGCAGCTGCAACAGGAGCGACGACTTGAGCTCCTGCGCCACCGGATACACCGCCTGCGTGATCCCCACAGCCGCCACGGAAACACTCGAGGTCGCTCCTGCCGCCGCTCTCCGCGATGGCGAGCGGTTCGTCTACACGATCACCGAGCCCGCCCGCGAGCCGATCACGGCCGAGCTCCGCACCGGACGCGGCGCCGAGGGCTGGCGCCTCCAGCAGCGCTACTGCGTGCAGTCCGACGCAGCGCGCTTCGACGTCGCTGAGTCCATCGTCAACGAGATGCTTCGACCGCTCGAGACGACGCGCCGCCTGAACCCGACCGGCAGCCTCGAGGAGTATCACCTCCGGTACCGCCTCGCCGATGCGCGCGTCGACTGGACCCACACGAGCGATGGCAACGCTGCGAAGGCACGCAAGAGCGAGCTGCGTCTCCGCGAGAACGCGTACGACAACGAGTCAGCATTCTGGCTCTGGCGGACGCTCCCCCTCGCCGAGGGCTACCGCGCCCGCTACACGTCGGTAAACGTCTACGAGGGCAGCCAGGCGGGTGTCGACCTCACGGTCGTCGGCGTCACGACGGTTTCCGTCCCGGCCGGCTCCTTCGAGGCGTGGCGCGTCCTCGTGGTGTCGGGTCGCGCGACTCGTACGGCCTGGATCGAGGTGGCGGCGCCTCACCGTCTTGTGCAGTGGGACAACGGTGCCTCGATTATGCAGCTCGAGCCTGACGGCACTCCCGCGCCAACCTGCGGACCGCGCTAGCCCGAGGCGGTTGCAGCACCCTCGACCTACGCGCTCCAGAGGCAGCCCGTGCGCTCTCGCCGCGCGCGGTCCTCGATGCTGACCAGCCCATCGCGGAGCGACCCGTCGCCGCGCCACGCCTTCGCGAGTCCCTCGGCGACCAGCGTCGCGTCGACGGAGTGCCCCTCGAGGGTGAAGACGTAGCGCAGCTCCCGCCCCCCGGGGTCCTGCTGGCGCGCGTCCGGCACCAGGATGACACCCGCGCGAGTCAGCTCGGTGGTGCGCCTCGTTGCCTCCGCGTAGCACCGCTCGTCGCGCTCGGGCGTGTCGACGCCATAGAAGCGCACGCGCAGCTGTGTCTGCGCCGCCACCACGTCGATGGTGTCGCCGTCGATGACGTTCCGCACCTGCACCCGAGTCGCCTCGGCGCGGCGCTCGAGGCTGTCGCGAGCCACCCATGCGCCATCTCGCTCCACGATCGTGAGGGCGGACGTCACAGGCTGGGCGGCACCCGCCGGGGGTCGCGCGGTCGCCGTGCTCGAGGTCGTCGCGGTGGTCGCCGTCGCGCGAACTGCGCCTGCGGTGCCCGTCGCCGTGGCGTTCGCGCGAGGGGTGCTCGCGCCGGTGTCCCCGTCGCCCAGCCCCGGGAAGTACCTCGTCCCGACGAGCGCGGTGATGATCAGAGCGACCAGTGCAACCAGGCCTCGTGTCTGGCGGCGCCGCTTGGTGCCGTAGTTCGGCCAATCCGGTTCGTAGCGGCGGCGCTGGCTCATCCCGCGGTCCGCGAGGTGACCACGGGCGCCAGCCCACTCACGAACGCCTCCCCCAGTCCACGCACGCTTTCGAGGCTCGCGAGCGCGTCCTCGAACGCCTCGGTGCCTGCGCCGATCGCGATGCAGCCCGCGGCTCGGAAGCGGTCGCGCTCCTCGAACGTCGGTCCGGCGGCACAGGCGCCCGGCAGCGTCGCCAGCTC
>CAZVDJ010000587.1:0-3576 GCA_964626245.1 uncultured Gemmatimonadaceae bacterium | reverse complement strand
CGATGTCGCGACCCGGATTGCCCAGGTCATCCGGCGCGCCAACGGCGAGGGTCGCGCGGCCGTCCTTGGCCTGGCCACCGGGTCGACGCCAGTCGGCGTCTATCGGGAACTGATCCGCCTCCACCAGGATGAGGGCCTCAGTTTTCGCCACGTGGTGACGTTCAACCTGGACGAGTACTACCCGATGGCGCCGGACAGCGTGCACTCCTACCACCGCTTCATGTGGGAGAACCTGTTCCAGCACATCGACATCGACCCGGCCAACGTGCACATCCCGCGCGGCGACCTGCCGCGCGAGGCGGTGGAGGGACACGTGCGCGGCTACGAGGCCGCGATCCGCGAGGCGGGGGGGATCGACTTCCAGCTGCTCGGCATCGGCAAGACGGGGCACATCGGCTTCAACGAGCCCGGCTCGGGCGCCGACAGCCGCACCCGCCTGGTCACGCTGGACATGGTGACGCGCCGCGACGCCGCGGCCGATTTCTTCGGCGAGGAGAACGTTCCGCGCGAGGCCATCACGATGGGCGTGGCGACGATCATGGACGCACGCGAGATCGCGATCCTCGCCACCGGCGAGCACAAGGCGGCGATCGTGCGCCGCGCGGTGGAGGGCGGGATCGCGACCGACGTGGCCGCGACCTTCCTGCAACGGCACCAGGCCACGACGTTCTACATCGACCGGGCTGCCGCCGCCGACCTGACGCGAATCGCGACGCCGTGGCTCCTGGACGAGGTGCACTGGTCGGACGACCTGACGCTGCGCGCCGTGGTCTGGCTGTCGCTCACCACGGGAACGGCGATCCTCAAGCTCACGCTGCGCGACTACGCGGAGCATCACCTCTCGTCGCTGGTGGCGAAGTTCGGCAGCGCCGGCGAGGTGAACGGCCACGTCTTCAACGCGCTGGGCGCCAAGATCAAGGGACGCTCCAAGCTTCCGGAGAAGCACCGGATCATCTGCTTCTCGCCGCACCCGGACGACGACGTCATCTCCATGGGCGGCATCCTGCGCAAGCTCGTGCTCAACGCCAACGACATCACGGTGGCGTACATGACCAGCGGCAACATCGCGGTCTTCGACCACGACGTGCGGCGCTACGTCGACTTCCTGCAGCGCCTGGCGCGCGACCGGCAGCTCGACGTGACGGCGATCCACGCCATGCGTGACCGCGTGTACGGCTTCCTGGCGGCAAAGCACCCGGGCGACGTGGACACGGGTGAGGTGCAGGACATCAAGCGCATCATCCGCGAGTCCGAGGCGATCTCGGGGATCGAGACGATCGGCCTGACGAGCGACGCCGCGCGCTTCCTCAACCTCCCCTTCTACCAGACGGGGAAGGTGCGCAAGGACCCCATCGGCCCGGCCGACGTGGCGATCGTGAAGGCGCTGATCGAGGAGAAGCAGCCGGACATCGTCTTCGTGGCGGGCGACCTCTCCGACCCGCACGGCACGCACCGCATGTGCAAGGAGGCGATCGAGGGGGCGCTGCACGCCATGCGCGCCGAGGGAAAGCCGACCCCCGAGGTGTGGCTCTATCGCGGGGCGTGGCAGGAGTGGCCGATCACCGAGGCCACGTGGCTCGTCCCGATCTCGCAGGACGAACTGCGCCTCAAGATCCAGGCGATCTTCAAGCACCAGTCGCAGAAGGACTCCGCCCCCTTCCCCGGCCAGGACGACCGCGAGTTCTGGCAGCGGGTGGAGGCGCGCAACAAGGACACCGCCGCCCTGCTCGACAAACTGGGCCTTGCCGAGTACTTCGCCATGGAGGCCTATGTCGTGGTGTAGGGGTGCCGCCTGATGGGGAGCTTCACCGCCCTCGACATCGCCGTCCTCGTGGCCTACATGGGCGGGACCACGGCGCTCGGCGTCTGGCTGGGGCGCGGCCAGAAGAGTGCGCGCGACTACTTCGTCGCCTCGCAGGCCATTCCGTGGTGGGCCATCCTCTTCTCGGTCGTCGCGACCGAGACGAGTGCCCTTACCTTCATCTCCATCCCGGGGCTCGCGTACCTCGGCGACTTCTCGTTCCTGCAGGTGGTGTTCGGCTACATCATCGGGCGCATTGTCGTGGCGTACGCGCTGTTGCCGCGCTACTTCCAGGGTGAACTGGTCACCGCATATGCCCTGCTGGAGCGGCGCTTCGGGCTGGGGACGCGGCGATTCGCGTCGATCACCTTCATGGTCACGCGCGCCTTTGGCGATTCCGTGCGCGTCTTCGCGACGGCGATCCCGGTTGCGCTCATCCTGGGGCCGTCGGTCCCGCAGGCGTACGTGACACCGCTCTCGATCCTCATCCTGGGCGCCTTCACCCTGGTCTACACGTACGAAGGTGGAATGCGCGCGGTGGTCTGGACCGACGTGCTGCAGACGGGGGTGTACCTGCTGGGCGGCCTCGCCGCGCTCTGGCTCATCGGCAATGGCGTGGAGGGGGGATGGTCGGCGATCCTGTCGCGCGCCGGCGCGGAGGGGAAGCTGCGCGTCCTCGATTTCTCCACCGACATCAGCAAGCCGCACACGGTGTGGGCCGGGATCATCGGCGGCGGCTTCCTGTCCATGGCATCGCACGGCGCCGACCAGCTCATCGTGCAACGGCTGCTCGCGTCGTCCAACCTGCGCGACGCGCGACGCTCGCTGATCGGCAGCGGCTTTGCGGTGCTGGGGCAGTTCGCCCTCTTCCTGTTCATCGGCGCGGGACTGTGGGCGTACTACCAGGCGCGCCCGTTCCCCAAGCCTGACGAGATCTTCCCGACCTTCATCATCGAGGTGATGCCGCCGGGGATGACCGGGCTCGTCGTGGCGGCAATCCTGGCCGCGGCCATGAGCACCGTCTCCGGATCGCTCAATTCGCTGGCCGCCGCGACCACGCACGACATCTACATGCCGCTGACCGGACGCAAGGGCGACGACCCGGCGGTCTTCCGCGCGGGGCGGCTCTTCACGCTGGCGTGGGCGGTGGTCCTGATCGGCGGCGCGCTGCTCTACAAGAACGAGGGAACGCCGGTCGTCGTGGTGGCGCTCTCCATCGCCTCCTTCACGTACGGCGGCTTGTTAGGCGCCTTTGCGCTGGGCCTCGGCTGGCGGCGCGCCGTGCAGCGCGATGCCATCACCGGCATGGTCGTGGGCATTTCCGTGATGACGTTCGTCGTCTTCGCGCGGCAGCTCATTGCCGCCTATCCTTCCCTCGCGGACACGCTGGGGCCCGTGAGCCGCATCGCGTGGCCCTGGTACGTCCTCATCGGCACTACCATCACCTTCCTCACCGGCATGCTGTCGTCGTTCACGCACCCCGCCCCCGCGCCCGTCGCTTCCTCTGCCGCCGCCGCTGCCCGGGAGGGCGCATGACGGCGATCGTGGTAGGCGTCGACGGTGGCGGCTCGCGCACGCGAGCCATGGTCGCCGACGAAAGCGGGAAGGAGATCGTCTCGGTGGAGGGCGGGCCGAGCGCCGTGCGCCCCGGGCAGGTCGAGCAGTCGGCGGAGACGATTGCCGCAACGGTGCGCGACGCCCTGGCGGCGTGCGACATGGCGCACGTGACGCCCAAGGTGCTGTGCATCGGCGTCGCTGGCGCGGGACGGGAGCCT
>CAZVDJ010000586.1:0-3576 GCA_964626245.1 uncultured Gemmatimonadaceae bacterium | reverse complement strand
CATGGAGACGGCGCGCAGCCAGATGCTCAGCGCCCGGTCGCAAATGAACCAGTACGCGGTGGAGATCCAGAAGAAGTTCGCCATCTCCATGGCGTGCGTGATCTTCGTCCTGCTGGGCGCCCCCATCGCGCTGCGCTTTCCGCGCGGCGGCGTGGGACTCGTGATCGGGGTGAGCCTGGGTGTCTTCGGCCTGTACTACGTGGGGCTCATCGCCGGCGAGGCGCTCGCCGACCGCGCCATCCTGACCCCGTTCTGGGCGATGTGGTCGGCCAACATCCTCTTCACGCTCGTCTCGATCCTCCTGCTGGCGCGCATGGGGCGCGAGACGGCGACGGCACGCGGCGGCGACCTGTCCGAGCTGGTCGAGGCCTTCAAGGGATTGCTGGCACGCCCCTTCCGCCGGCGGAGCGCCCGATGAGGTGGCGACTCCTGCGCCCGCTCGACCGCTACGTGGCGGGGGAGTGGACCAAGATCTTCCTGAGCACCGCGCTGGGCTTCCCGCTCATCGTCACGATCTTCGACCTCACCGACAACATCGACAAGTACCTCAATCGCAACCTCACCCCCGAGGCGATCGCGATGAGCTACCTGTACTGGATTCCCGACTCGATGTTCATGGTGCTGCCGGCGGCGGTGCTCTTTGCCACCGTCTTCTCCATCGGGGCGTTCACGCGGCATGCGGAGATCACCGCCGCCAAGGCCTCGGGGATCTCGTTCCATCGCCTGGCCGTTCCCATCTTCATCGGCTCCATCGTCGCCACCGGGATGTCGCTGGGGCTGGGCGAGCTGGCGCCGTCGACCAACAAGCGACGCAGCGAGCTGTTGCAGGAGACGCGCTTCACCAGCGGCAACGAGCGCTTCAATTTCACCTTCGCGGCCGACCAGGGGCGCGTGTACAAGGCGGCGCTCCTCAACGTGGAGCGGGCCTCCATCGAGGGGATCGAGGTGGAACGGAAGGGACGCGACGTGCCGAAGACCGACTATCCCACCTGGGTCGCCGCCGCCAAGGAGGCCTCGTACGCCCCGGGCGGCTGGGCGCTGAAGGACGGCACGCTGCACGTGGTGTCCGACGCCGGGCGCAACGTGTCGTTCCGCTTCGACTCGCTCACCGATCGCCACATGGTGGAGACGCCGGTGCAGCTGATGGCCTCGTCCAAGGCGCCCAGCGACATGGGCTACCAGGAGCTGGGGCGCTACATCGCGGCGCTGGAGCGGTCGGGGAGTGACGTGAACGTCCTGCGGGTCGACCGCGCGCTCAAGCTCGCGATCCCGGTCACCTGCTTCATCATCGCCCTCTTCGGCGCGCCGCTGGCCACCAGCAACCATCGTGGCGGGGCGGCGTACGGCATCGGGCTCTCCCTCGGCACCACGGTCGTCTTCCTCATCCTCATCCAGCTCACCAAGGCCGTCGGCGGCAAGGGGATGTTCTCCCCCGAAGTGGCGGCGTGGGTTCCCAACGCGGTCTTCGGGGTCCTTGGACTGATCATGCTTCTGCGGGTGCGCACGTGATCACGTCGCCGATGCACGGGACGCATCGCCCCACCGAGGAGTTTCCGGTGATGCAGCGGACCGGGATCCGCTTCTTTCGCGTGATGGCACGCGGCGCGGTGGACGTCTTCAGCGACATCGGGGCGCGCATCTACTTCCTGCGAGACGCCCTGCGCGCCTTTGCCTCCGAGGGGCGGACGTACCTGCCGCTCACCTTCGCGCAGATGCGCCGCATCGGGGTGGATTCGCTTCCGCTCACGGCGATCGTCGCCGCCTTCATCGGGTCGGTGATCGCGCTCCAGACGCGATACCAGCTCTTTCCCGGCGTGCAGCTGTCGGTGGTGGGACTCATCTCGCGCCAGATGATCATCCTGGAGCTGGGCCCGCTGCTCACGGGGCTCGTGCTCACCGGACGCGTGGGGGCGCGCATGACGGCCGAGATCGGGACGATGCGCGTCACCGAGCAGATCGACGCGCTGGAGACGCTCTCGTACGACCCGGTGGCCTACCTCGTGGTGCCGCGACTCATCGCGGCCACGGTGATGCTCCCGCTGCTGGTCATCTTTGCCAACGCGGTCGGCGTGTCGACGGCAGGGCTCACCGCCCTCACGGCCACCGACGTGTCGTGGCAGCAGTTCTCGGAAGGGTTGCGCCTGTCGTACACCTTCTTCCAGATCGCCTACTCGCTGATCAAGGCAACGATCTTCGGGATGGCGATTGCCTTCCTCTGTTCCTATGAGGGCTACGTGACCGACGTGGGCGCCGAGGGGGTCGGGCGCTCGACCGCCAAGGCGGTGGTGGTGACGTCGGTGGCCATTCTCGTGCTCGACGCCCTCACCGCCTCACTCCTCGCCAACCAACTCCAAGGATGAAACGGCGCGACGAAGTACTGGTGGGCGTCTTCGCCACGGCGGCACTCGCCGTCATCATCGTCGGCGCGCTCTGGCTTGCCCGTGGCGGCCTGGCCGCGGGCTACCCGCTCTATTCCCGATTCCCGTGGGGGGCGGGACTCAAGCAGGGACAGCCCGTCTGGCTGGCTGGCGTCACCGCCGGCTTCGTGGACAAGGTGGAGCTCGACCCGCGCGGCTCGGTGGTCGTGACCTACCGGCTGCGCGAGGAGTACCAGGTGCCCAAGGGGACCAAGGCCACCGTGGTCCCCAACGGCTTCTTTGGCGACATGGCCATCGCGCTCACCCCCGACGGTGCCACCACCGAGAGCTATTCCCCCGGCGACACCGTGCCGTTAGGCCTCCCGGCGGCGGGGCTGGCCACGCTCACCGCCCGGGCCGACACCATCACTCAGGGGGTGAACGCCATCCTGGGTTCGGCGCGGCAGGAGATGGTGGACTCGGGCGGCATGCGCGACGTGCGCGAGACGCTGCACGCAGCCAACGCCCTGGTGGCGCAGCTCGCGCGCATCGCGGCGCTGCAGTCGAGCGAGCTGCAATCCACCATTGCCACGGTGCGCTCGCGCGCGGCAGCGATCGATTCCATGCAGGTGGATTCCACCGTGCGGTCGCTGCGCGCCGCCAGCGCCAACATGGCCACCGTCACCGGCGAGCTCAAGTCGACGACCGACCGGCTCAACGCCGTCCTGGCCAAGGTGGAGAGCGGCGAGGGAACGGCGGCCAAGCTGCTCAACGACCCCGGGCTGTACAACGACCTGCGCAAGGTGCTGACGCGGGTGGACTCGCTCACGGCGGACTTCAAGAAGAACCCGAAGCGGTACATCAACCTGGAGATCTTCTAGGGGGCGTGCGGACACCGGGCGCGCGCTCCACGCCTCTCGAACGCGCCCCTCCCTGCGTCCCGCTTCCCAAGCTCGCGCCTCACGGTACCCCCACCCACCGCCGCACCGCCGGCGCCACGTCCGTCAGCCGCACCGACTCGGCACGTCGCGCCGCGCCGATTCCCGGCATCCACTCGCAGAAGACGGTGTGCATGTCGGCCGACGTCGACGGAAAGCCGTGCTCCCCTTCGGCGCGCGGCGCGTCGAGCACCGCGCGCGGCGCCAGGTCGCGCTTCCAGGCGTAGCCCTCGGCCACCTCGTAGTACACGTCGCCGCCCGCCGCTCCCCCCATCCCCAGC
>CAZVDJ010000585.1:0-3580 GCA_964626245.1 uncultured Gemmatimonadaceae bacterium | reverse complement strand
GATGGCATAATCCGGATAGTCCACCGCATCCGCGCCAAACGTCCCCACATCCTGCACCGAGGCGCCGCGCTCCCGCAGGTAAGCCAGGAGCGCGTCCTTCATCGCCACCCCGCCGTGGTCGGCGCCCAGCGCCACTCGTGGAGCCTGTCCGCCCTCGGCATTCGCCGGCACGACGGCGGGCGAACCGGCGGTACCTTGGGACCGCTGACCGGCATCGGGGAGAGCGCCGCCTGCGGTGCGCGGGGCCTCGCCGACGAGCTCCATGCGCAGCCTGGCGGCCGCGTCTCGCGCCGACGGCGTGATGATCCCGTTCCCCACCGCCAGCTGTCGACTCCCCTCGCGGTAGGCGCGGAGCACGTCGCGTTCCGAAATGAGTCGCCGACGGGACATGGACACGGGATCGGGAAGGCCGGTTCGTCGCGTGGTGCACCCGGCACCGGGGTGCGCGTTCGCCGAGGGGCGGCAGCCGCCTGCAGCGGCCGCGGGGACAAGGCGGCACCGGGCGCGGGAAACATGTCGTGCGGTCGACGCCACGCGCGAGTGGGGATTCTCGTCCTGCTGTCCAGCGACTAGCCTAGTGCACATGGCGATCCGCCGCGCCGTCCTCCGACTCCTCACCGCCCTGGTTGCCGCCGTCTACGTCGGCGCGCCGGCGGTCGCGTCGCTGATCGACGCCCGGCCCGCGGCGCTGGCAATGTCCGAGCGGGCGGTGGTGCATGTCGAGGAGCCGGGGGTGCCGCATGCGTTGGGGCACACGGACGAGTGCGCGCTGTGCCTGCTCGGCACGCTGCTCTCCGTCGCGCCCCCTCCGACGCCCATCATTGCCGAGGCGGTGCTCGCCGCCTGGCCCCCGCGCCGCGCCTGGCTGGCGCGGGCGGATGCGTGGAACGAATCGGCCCTTCGCTCTCGCGCACCGCCGGTGTGAGCGCAGGACGCGTCCCGTGGCGCCGCAGCTGCCACGGCACCGCGCCCAGACGAATCGGCGAATTCACCGGTCGATGCGCCATTGGCGCAGACGTCCCCCGTCGCGATTCCGTGCTCGCACAGCCCTCCATGACCAGACTTCCTGCCGCCGCACTCAGCGCGGCCGCCTTGTTGTCATTCGTCGCTCCCTTGCCGGCCATGGCCCAGCGCGTGGTCTCGGGCGAGCAGGCCGTGTCGACGGTGCTGGCCGACGCACCTTCCCCCTACTCGCGCGCCGCGGCGCCGGCCATCATCGGGACGGTGCGCGACACGACGGGTCGTCCGCTGGCCAACGCGCAGATCGTCGTGGGCGTGGTGAACCGCGCGCTGCAGAGCGACGCCAACGGCGCCTTCGTCATCCGCGGCCTCGCGCCCGGCCTCTATCATCTCGACGTCTCCCTCATCGGGTACGCCGGCCGTCACCTGGTGGTGACCGTCCCTGAATCCGGTCCCGACGTGGTGCTCGACATCGTCCTGCGCCCGTCACCTTTGCGCCTGACGGGCGTCCTCGTCAGCGCTGCTCCCTCGGGGTCGGACGCCCTGGGCGTGACCCAGGCGGCCGTCGAACTCTCGGGCAAGGGGCTCGCCCTCAACCTGGGCAACTCGGTGGCGCAGACGCTCGCCAACGAACCGGGGATGGCGATGCGCTTCAACGGCCCCATGGCCAACATGCCCGTCATCCGCGGCCTCACCGGCGACCGGATCCTCGTCCTCCAGGACGGTGAGCGCGCGGGCGACCTGGCCTCCTCGTCTGCCGATCACGCCCTCTCCATCGACCCGTTCAGCGCCGAACGCATCGAGGTGATTCGAGGCCCGGCGTCGTTGTTGTACGGGAACAACGCGCTGGGCGGCGTCGTGAATGTCATCGCCAACGACATTCCCACCGACGCGCCGTCTCGTGCCAACTTCTTCCTGGGCGGACAGGGTGAGTCGGTCACGCCAGGCGGAGTGGCGGGAGGCGGGGCGACCATCCCGCTCGGCGCGCGCTGGGCGCTGATCGGGCGCGGGACCTGGCGCAGCACCGACGACCTTCGGGTCGGCGGCAGGGGGACGCTGGCCAACACCGACGCAGCGAGCACGGGCGGCTCGATTGGAGTGGGATACGTGGGAGAGCGCGCGCATGTGGGCATCGCCCTGCGCGGGACGTCGTTCGAGTTCGGTGTCCCATTTCCTCCCGATGGCGAGCCGATTCGCCTGGACGGCACGCGCACACAGGTCGCGCTCCGTTCGACGTTCAACACCGGGGCGCGCGTCGTGCCGACCGTGCGCGTCGATGGTACCGTGCAGCAGTACTCGCACGATGAGATCGAACCCGATGGTGCCGTGGGGACCAACTTCCGGCTCAACACGCAGACCTTCAACGTGAACGCTCGCACGCAGTCGGGGCGCCTCACGGGGACGGTCGGGCTGCAGGGATACCTGCGTGACTACCGTCCCACCGGCGAGGAGGCGTTCACCCCCTCGGCCACCAATCGCAACGTCGGCCTGCTGCTCTTCCAGGAGCTCGCGCTGCGTGCCGCGCCGCGCCCCGACGCGCGCGTCCCGCGCTTGCAGCTGGGGGCTCGCTACGACTGGTTTGCCCTGGAGTCCAAGGACGACGAGCCCCGCTTTGGACCGGGGCAGCAGCGCACCTTCAACAGCGCCTCTGCGTCGCTGGGGCTCAGCCTTCCGCTGGGGCAGTCGTCCACGTTCAGCGTGAACGCGCAGCGCGCCTTCCGCGCGCCAGCGGTGGAAGAGGTCTTTGCCGATGGCTATCACGTCGCGGCCGGCACGTACGACGTGGGGAACCGCAACCTCGATGCGGAATCGAGCACCGGGCTGGAAGGGATCCTGCGCACGCAGTCAGCGCGCGGCTTCGCGCAGGTTAGCGCCTACCTCAATGGCATCGCCGACTACATCGCGCCGGTCGCGGTCGGGACGCGTGAGGTGGAGGGAGAAGACGGTCCCGCCGAGGTGCCGCTGGTGAACTTCATCCAGCGCGATGCGCGACTGCTCGGCGTCGAGGTCCAGGGCGAGGCGGAAATCGCGCGCCACTGGGTGGTGGGCGCGAGTGCCGATTGGGTGCGCGGCCGATTCACCGACGAGTCGGCGTCGCGCAACCTCCCCTTCATTCCCGCCGCTCGCCTGGGGGGGACGCTGCGTTGGGACAGCGGGCGGTTGTCGCTGGGCGGAGGCGTGCGCCACGTCCTTCGGCAATCGCGCGTCTCGGGTGACGTGCTCGACGTCCCGACGTCGTCCTACACACTCGCCAATCTCTCCGTGGGCTGGACGATCCTTGCCGGCGCCGCGGTGCAGACCATCGTCCTGCGCGCCGACAACCTCTTCGACGAAGTGGCCTACGACGCCACCAGCCGCATCAAGAGCTTTGCCTCGAACCCGGGGCGCAATCTGGCGTTGGTGTATAAGGTCAGGTTCTAGAAGACGAGAAGACGAGAAGACGAGAAGACGAGGGGGCGCGTCTCGAATAGAGGCGCGCCCCTCGTTGCTTCGCGGATCGGCGCGATCCTCGTGCGCGGGGTGTTACCCGGCGCGCTCGTAGCTGCGGAGGCGCTCGAGCATGCGGCGGTCCTGGACGTCGGGAACGTCGCCCTTGGGAGTCTCGATCACCTTGGCCACG
>CAZVDJ010000584.1:0-3581 GCA_964626245.1 uncultured Gemmatimonadaceae bacterium | reverse complement strand
GGGACCGCTCCCTCGGTGTTCACGATCGCCAGCTGCGCCCCTTGCCCGCCGGCGAGCCAGAGCAGCTTCTTGCCGTCGGCCGTGAGCGTGTACTGCGCGACGCCCGTGGCGAAGGTGGTGGCGCGCCGTTCGCGCAGCGTGTAGCGGTGCAGCGTGTTGCCGCCCCCCTGCCCGCCGCCCCCCTGGGCCGTGCCGCTCGCCGGGATGCTTTCCAGGAAGAAGACGCTCCCCGCCGTTCCCGCCTTGAGCGCGCTGTAGTCGCGCGGGGCAACCCCTAACGAGATGACGCGCTGCGCCAGCCCGTCGAAGTCGATCGTCACCGCCGGCGGCGCCGCTCGCGCGTCACGATTCCCCGCCGCCCCAGCCGGCGCCGGCGTCGGAGCCGACACTGCCGTCTCCCGTCTCCCCTCTCCCGCCTCCTCGTCACTCTCCGGCGCCAGCGGATTGGGCTCCCCCTTCTTCAGCACCGCCGCGTACAGCGCGCGCGTGATCGGATGGTCGTAGGACGACATGTCCAACCATCCGGTGCGAGGGCCGTAGTCGGTCGACGCCAGCCAGTACAGGTACTTGCCGCTCGCGTCCCACGCCGGCCACGTGGCGTCGGCCATCCCGTCCGACAGCTGCTTCGTCGTCCCGGTCTGTACATCGTGGACGAAGATCGCGCGGAAGAGCGACGGGAGGCGATTGGCGTACGCGATCCAGCGCGAGTCCGGGCTCCACACCGGGTTCAGCGAGCGATCCGGCTGCATGAAGGGATCGGTGTCGACCTTCGTCGAGCGCCCGGTGGCCACGTCCGTCACCCAGATGCGCAGGTGGGCATCGGTGTAGAGGATCTTGCTCCCGTCGGGCGACCAGGCCGGGGTGTAGTAGAACGACGGCTCCGGGAGCGAAATGGCGCGCGGTGGCGTGACGCCATCCTGCGCCTCGATCATGAGCTGGTAGTTGCCGCTGGCGTCGGAGAAGTACGCCACCGACCGGCCGTCGGGCGACCACGACGGCGTGCGCTCCGCGCTCGACGCCGACGACGTGAGGTTGCGCCAGTCGCCCTTCTCGGCGGGGATGGTGAAGATCTCGCCGCGTGCCTCCACCGCCGCGCGCTTCCCGGTGGGGGAGAGCGCCATGTTCGTGATGCGGGTTCCCACCTCGCGCCACTGCGGCACGAGCCACGGGAAGTCTCCCTTCGCGGTGATGTTCAGTCGCTTGTGCTGCTTGCTGCGCGGGTCGAGCGTGTGCAGCCACCCGCCCTGCTCGAAGACCACGAGCCCGCCGCCGGCATCGAGCGCCTTGACGTCAAAGTCGGTGAACGTCGTGAGCTGTTCGAGCGCGCGGCTCCTGGTGTCGAACGACCAGACGTTGTGCACGCCGTCACGGTCGGAGGCGAAGTACACGACGTCGCCGATCCAGACCGGGTCGATGTCCTTGGAGTCGGTCCATGGCGGCGTGACCAGCTCGTGCGACGCCAGGTCGACGATCCAGATCGGGCGATTCTGCCCGCCGCGATAGTTGCGCCGTTCGTCGTCCCACGAGCCGTTCATGCGATAGGCGACGCGCCGGCCGTCGGGCGACAGCTTCCCCTGGAAGGCCCGGGGGAGCGCCATGGGCTGCTCCACGTCGCCCTCGCGGGACACCGTCCAGAACTTCGGTTGCCCGTTAGGCGACGCGCGACTGGACGTGAACAGGACGCGCCCTCCATCGGGAGTCCAGCCCTGCGCCACGTCGTTGCCCGGGTGCCAGGTGAGGCGGCGCGGCTCGCCGCCGTCAGCTGCCACGACGTAGACGTCGGTGTTGCCCGCGTACTGTCCGCTGAAGGCGATCCAGCGCCCGTCGGGCGAGAAGTAGGGGTTGCTGGTGACCCCCTGGAACGACGTCAGCCGCCGGGCATCGCCGCCATCGCGCGACGCGATCCAGAGATTGTTGGCGTAGCTGAACGCCACCTGGGTGGCGCTGATCGTGGGCTGGCGCAGCAGGCGTGTCTGGGCGCCGGCCGGCAAGGTGATGACCGCGGCGCCAACCGCGGACAACAGGAAGTGGCGGGCCATCGCGAGGGCGGAGATCGGGAAGGGCCCGCCGGTCACCATGACCAGCGGGCCCCCAATCATGACCGCCCTCGCAGGGGCGCGCTACCAGCGCACCGGCGAATCGCGCCGCTACCAGCGGTGCACGCGGCGCTCGCAGTAGTCGCGGATGCGGCGACGCTCGAAGAGCACCTCGCGCCGCGAATCGTTGCGATCCCAGCGCGAACGACGCCACAGGTCGCGCTCGCAGTCACGGAAGGCGTTCCACTCGCGGCGGTTCCAGTGACGCGTGCGACGCTCGAACTCCCGCTGCTCACGCTCGTAGATCTTCCAGTCGTCGTTGCGCCCCCACCCCCATCCCCCACCGCGCCCGCGGTCGTTGTCGCGCCGCCAGTCGTCATCCCGCCGGCGATCGTCGTCGCGCCCGCGCTCCCAGTCCCACCGTCCGTCGCGGGACCGCGACTGCTGGTCCCGGTCGAGCACCATGTCGCGCACGCGGGAGCGCAACTCGCTCTCCGACTGCTGCGCCGTGCCAAGGGTGGGCGTGGCCGCCAGCATGGTGGCGGTGATCGTGACGAACACGGCGATACGCATGGTTCCTCCTGCGTCGTATGAATGCGCGTTGGGTCGGTGCGATGTTCCGCAGGCGTTGGGCACCGAGCGGTGCACCGCCGACCACTTGAAAGGCATCCCGGGTGCCACGCGCTCTCGGAAACGGCGTCAGCGCCGCGCCGCGAGCGTAAGTCGTTGCCACGACTCGGCGTGCGAAGGTCCGGGGCACGCTTGCCCGCCTGCACGAGGGCGCCCCGCATCCCCTGCCCTGTCGCCTGTGGAGGACGATCGGCTGTCCCCGCTCCCTAACGGGAGTGACCCAGGTTCCGTCGGCGGCCCGCGACGAGGACCGGTCGGTCTTCTGGCGCGCTCGGGCACTCCCTGACATCGTTCGCCGCAAGCAGCCGATGGATGGCGCCGGGCGGGGCGCGCATCATCCGAGCGTCGTCTTCCCGCCCGATCCTCCCGAGGGGACGCATTCATGACCTCCATCCTGCCCAGCGGCGCGCCGCCGACTCCTTCGCGCGATTCGCTCTACGCCGAGCGTCTCCGCTCGCTCTCGTTGCTGGTGGGAAACACCCCGCTCCTGGCCATCGACTTCACCTTCGGTGGCGAGTCGCGCACGGTGTACGCCAAGCTCGAGTCGATGAACATGACCGGGTGCGTGAAGGACCGGATGGCGCTCCACATCCTGCAGTCCGCCGCCGCTGCCGGGCAGCTGGCGCCTGGCGCCCTCATCGTCGAGGCCACGAGCGGCAACACGGGCATCTCCTTCGCGGCGTTAGGCAGGGCGCTGGGCCACCCGGTCGCCATCTTCATGCCCGAGTGGATGAGCGCCGAGCGCATCAACCTCATCCGCTCCTTCGGCGCCGACGTCCGCCTCGTCTCCCACGAGGAAGGCGGCTTCCTGGGCTCCATCCGGCTGGCCGAGTCGCACGCGGCGCAGTCGCCGGGCGCGTTCCTGCCGCGGCAGTTCTCCAACGCGGCCAACGTGCAGGCGCACGAGCGCACCAC
>CAZVDJ010000583.1:0-3582 GCA_964626245.1 uncultured Gemmatimonadaceae bacterium | reverse complement strand
GGCGACGAGCGCCGACATGTCGCGCGCGCCCCTGGCCGCACGCCTAACGCGCATCGGCCGCCGCTCGCCCCCCGATCTCGGCCAGCCACTCGGCCAGCGCATGCGCTCCGCCCTCACGCGCCGCGTCCAGCGCCGTCCTGTTGTCGTACCCAACCCAGTTCGCGTCGGCGCCCTTCGCCAGCAGGTACTCGGCCGTGGCGCGTGCTCCACCACGGCACGCATGCCAGAAGGCGTTCGTGAGCTGGGCCGGGTCCAGCGGCACGTCGCCCTCGCACTCGGCCACCACCCGATCCAGCAGTCCCAGCGCCGCCGACTGCCACACCGTGGTGCGGGCTCCGCGCGCCAGCAGGAGACGCGCGGCGTCCCATTGCGCGAAGACCACGGCATCCGACATCGCCGGGCCGCCAGTGAAGACCGCCCCCGGCGCCTCGAGGTCGGCGCCGTGCGCCAGCAGCGCCTCGAGCGCGGCCACGTCGTTGCTGCTGGCGGCCCAGTGCAGCGGCGTCTCGCGCGACTCCTGCCGCACCGGGTGCTGCACCACCGCGCCCACGTCGGCACCGGCGCGCGCCAGCACGGCGATGGTGCGTGCGACGTGCGGGAAGTGCCCGGGCCAGTCCGTCGCCAGATGCAACGTGCTGCGGGCGACGCCGCGGGCGTCCACCACGCGCGCCACCGCAAGCTCCGGCGACTCGGCAAGCAGCCGCTCGAGCTGGCCCACGTGCCCGCCCGTGATGGCAGCCGACAGGGCGACGGCGGTGGGGTGGTCCTCCGGCAGGAGCAACATCAACGGGGCAGCGAGGGGGGCGCGGGGGAGCGAGTCACCGTGCGCCGAAGTCCGCGACCGGAGGTGGGCCTTCGTGCGGCTGCAGGGCAGCAACACACCAGCGTTCCAGCATCTCCGGATACGACTCGGCGTCGAAGTCGCCAAGGTCGGCGATCGTCACCGGGAACCATGCGCCCTCAGCGGCCGCACCGCCAGCCGCCGTTGCCCTTGGAGTCGGCGCCTTGCGCAGTTCGCGGATCACGTGCGCCAGCGGCTCGCCTCGCACCACCACGCGCGTGATGAGGACACGGGCGCGCTCCGCGGTGGCCAGGTCGTGCTGCGCTGGGTGCTGCAGGGCATAGGCGGCAAAGGCCAGCCCGTGGCGGCTCCCCCAGGGCTCGCGGTGCGAATGGTCCAGCGCCAGCAGCCGATGGAAGCGCACGGTGCAGGAGTCGCCCGCTTCCGAGTACTGGGCGCCGCACTGGGGGCATCTGGTCATCGAAGTTCCGTCGCCACGCCCAAGTGTGTCTCGCGCGCCGCGCGGCCGGAAGCGCATCCCGCGTCCCCAGGCGCCCCTTGGCGCACGCGCCCCCCGGCGCCGCCGGTGCTCCGGGGCCGCGCCCCGTCGTGGCGACCCCGTTGGGCCGGACTATCGCTCGTACCGCACGTACACCACGTCGATCCAGCGGCCGTTCGTCGTCCTGGCGCGATACAGGGGGAGCACCTTCAGCTCGGCCACCGGGCCGGATTGCGACAGCCGGTTCATGAAGTCGGTCAGTTGCCACAGCTCCTCGAACTCCAGGCTCACGTGCCACCCGCTATCGCGCGGAGCCACCGCCCGGGCAAGCATCCCCGGTACCAGCGCGGCCAGCACGCGCTTGCGCGCGTCGTCCTGGCCAGCAGCCACCGGTCCATTCTCCAGGCGTTGTTCCTCCAGGTAGACCGGGTCGTTACGCGCCCGCTGCAGCTCAGCCTCCCGTCGTTCCTCGTCCCGCAGGCGCGCCTTCTCCCTTGGCGAGAGAGTGCCCTCGCGCCATCGCTCGGCGACACTCCACGCGGAACGGGTGCGAAAGGTCCAGGGGAGCGGGATTCCCTTGCATCCGTCACCGCACCAGACGGTGAACTCGTCGTAGTCGATCCCGTCGAGCCGGGCCACCAGCGCCCCGTCGGCACCGGGCGCCATGCGCATGGCGCGGCGACGGATCATGAAGTCGTCCGTCTTCAGCTCTCCGTCCCAGCGGTCGGGGATCCAGCGGTCGGGGATCTTGAGCCATCCGTCGTCGCAGTGATAGTCACCATTCCACGGGTCGCCCCTGGTGAGACGGCCGGAGTGCTCCACGCCATCGGCGTAGGCGACCGTCACGTGCAACTCTGCGTCGGCCGACCCGCCCAGCTCGAACCACGCCCAGTCGGCGTCGGCGCTGTCGGGCGGGACGTGGCGACCCGCGAGCAGCCACGCAATGGGGAGCGACGAGTCGACGTAGCGCCCCGACACGTTGGGGCAGCGCTCATCCCTGGCGAGGGAGAGCGGTCCCCACGCCTGCGGCATCCCCTTCGTCTCACCGCCGCAGGCGAGCAGCGGAGCCAGGGCGATCACGGTGACCAGGAGACGATACGCGCGCATGCCCAGGGACGATCGAGGACATGCGCGCGTTGCGGCCGCCGGCAAGGGCGGCCGAGCTGGTGACGTGCGACTACTGCGTCGCCCTGGCCAGCGCCCTCATCGCTGCCGACATCGCCTTCACGCGCTCGGGGTCCTTGGCGCCAGCCACGTCCCGGTCCACCTGCCGGGCCAGCGCGTTGAGCGCGTCGCGGCGCGCCTTCCCCTGCTGCGCCTCCGCGGCATCCAGCGCGCTGGCGATGGCCGAGGTGCGGTCAGCTGCAAGTCCGTTCCAGCGGACGAGCTGGTCGAGGTACGAGCGCACCACCGGGAAGGCCGCGGGCCACTCGATCTTGGGCTGGCTCTGCGGGTTGTACTCGGTGAAGCGCACGAGCTTGGCCGCCTCGATCTCGTTCTTCGACAGCTGGTCGCTGGGCTCCAGCTCCAGGATGTCGAAGCCACGATCCATTTCCGACGAGTAGATCAGGCCGTTCCAGTAGTACGCTCCCCACGACCCGCCGATGGTGCTGCGCCCCCCGCGCCCGCCCTGCTGCTGCTGCGCCGCGGCCGGAACGTCCACCTGCGGCGGGTTGTCGATGGGGCCGCGGTCGAAGAAGGCCAGCTCCTTCGGGTTGTTGGGGTCGGTGAACTCCATCACGCTCACGCCGCCCTGGTACCACCCCTGCACCATGATGTCGCGTCCCGGCACCGGAATCAGCCCGCCGTTGTGCGACACGCAGTTCTCCTCGGCGGTCTGGGCGGTGGGGATCTTGAAGTAGGCGTGCTGCGTGTACTTCTTCTTCCCGTCGATGGAGAGGATCGTGTTTCCGCCCATCTCCATCATCGAGTTGGCCTGGCACATGGGCGAGGTGCCGCCTCCCCACTCGTCGGTGAAGACGACCTTCTTGCCGTCGTTGGAGAAGACGGCCGTGTGCCAGAGCGAGAAGTTGGTGTCGGCCTTGGCATCCAGGCGCACCGGCTTCTCCGGGTTGGAGACATCGACCAGGAGGCCGTAGCTGCCGCACGCGCCCGCCAGGAGCTTGGCGGACGGATAGGCGGTGACGTCGTGGCAGTTGCGCGGTCCGGTGGGCGCCGGCGGCGGCGCCGACGGATCGGCGGCGGGACGGCCACGCGCGGGGCGCCCGGCGGCGCGCGGCGCGGGCTCGAGCCCGGTGAAGATGCGCGCCCCCGTCCCCACCTCGGCCTGCTCCGGCGCGCG
>CAZVDJ010000582.1:0-3584 GCA_964626245.1 uncultured Gemmatimonadaceae bacterium | reverse complement strand
CGCACTTCCCGCGTTGCGGAAGGTGCCGCAGACGCTTGCGGCGGGATGGGGTGGCGCCGGGACGGTGACCGGTGCGGTGCCGGCGATGCCCAGCATGATGCGGATGTCCAGTGCGTCAGCACCGCTGGCGTCGTACAGGCGATCGATGCCGATGGAGTCGCTTGACGTCGGTTCCGCAACGTTCGATGGGGCGGATGCTCCGTTCGACGCGAGCGAGCGATACGCGAGCTCTGGTGCGCCGATCGGGTCGTCGCACGGCGGCGATGGCGACGATCAGGACAGTGTCGACCTGCTCGTGGTCCTGGCCAATGACGAACCGTCACGCATTTCGATAGGCGCCGCCGCCGAACTGCTGCATGACGCCGGTCTTGGGCGGACGCTGGACGACGTGTGCGCCGCCGCCGTTGACGCCGGCATCCAGTCCGACGTGGTTGCGCCGCTCCTCCTGGTACGCGAACTGTCGGGCTCGCGGCGCCGTCAGCTGAACACCGAGGCGCTGCGGGCGCTGGACCATCTGGAGCGCGCGGCAGATGTACTTCGTCACCAACTGCGCGAAGCCGAGGCGCGCGGAGCACACCTCGAGGCCGCGCTGCACCGCCTCCTGCACGAGTTCCCCATGAA
This sequence comes from uncultured Gemmatimonadaceae bacterium, assembly GCA_964626245.1. Taxonomy (GTDB): domain Bacteria; phylum Gemmatimonadota; class Gemmatimonadetes; order Gemmatimonadales; family Gemmatimonadaceae; genus SCN-70-22. Next base: position 2,963 of record CAZVDJ010000582.1, on the reverse strand, counting down.
CGGTTCGGTGTGGGGGCGCATCGGTCACGAGGTCCGCGACCGGCTGGCGTCGTTGCGCGAGGCGGTGGGGCGGTTGCTGGGGTAGGGGGCGTGTGAGAGTGAATTTGGAGATCTCTCATGAATGATCGACGGCACCGGGTCGGCGCAGGGCGCCGGCGCGCCGGCGACCATCCATGAGAGACCCTCTACTCGCAACGCATCTTCACCACGGCATCGGGCGGCGCCCTAGCGTGAGCGGATGGTTGGGAGGACAGCGATGCGCGGTCCGATCCCACCATCGCTTCGGCAGTTGCCGTTGGCGGGGTACTTCGGCAGCGTCAGAGTTCTCTTCAGCGCGCCGACCTCTCCCGGTCGCAGTGATCTCCACTCGACGTAGCAATGCCCCTGGAAGGACGCGGCATCCATCGACAGTGCGACGAACTCACTGCCATCCTCTGCGATGCCAACGGACCAAGGCTGGCGACCCGCAGTACCAGACGCAAACTGAGTCGCTTGGTTCGTACGGAAGTCGATGCTCCAGTACTTGTTGTCTGCACCGTTAAGGATGAAGCGCGGTTTGGTGGGATCGAACGCAATCGCGCCATTGATGGCCGCGATTTCGGGCGAAATGCGATTGCCGTTAGAATCCGCGATCGAGAAGTAGTGACTCTGGGACTGCGCGTGGTATCGATAGACGGCGATGCTATCGCCGTCATGCGACGTCCCCTCGGAGGAGCGCGCGAACCCCGAGTTGGGGGTGGTGGGCGTCGATGGCTGCGCGCTCCATCCGCTAGCCGTGTGGCGCAGGTCATACGTACCCGCGTTGGACCAGCCGTGCGTAATAATGCGCTTGCCGCCGTGCTCGACTGCGATGTTCGGGAACGCTTGGGGAAGCACGGCGATGAACTCGTCGCTGCTGTTGTTGGCGGGATCACGCTGCACGTACACCGAGTCGTTTCTCGCGAACAGGCGATTGCCGCAGATAGGCGCGCCCGATCGCTGAGCTGCCAGCTTGAGCGACTCGTACGCGTCAATGACTGGATAGCCACCAACCTTACGGCCACCTCGTGTCGCGCCATCGATGATTAGTGAGCGCACTTCCGCGTGCGTGAGTGTCGAATCGAATGACAGCAGGAGTGCTGCCAATCCGCTGACCAATGGCGTCGCGAACGAAGCCCCGTTATCAAACGCGACTCCTCGGTCATCAACGATGGCAACGCCCTCTCCAGGAGCGACGACATCTACGTAAGCACTCCCGGCGGGCGCGCTCGACAAGCTTGAGTCACGATCCATCGCCGCAACCACGATCGTGACATCTGGCAGGCTGTCCTTCAGGAGCGGCAGTGCAGAGACACTCGGGTCCGCGTTGTGAACGTTGCCGGCAGAAATGACAATGAGCGGCGCAACGGTACCCGGCGATGATACGTCGTCCTTTACCTGGCCAGCGAGCATTCGCATTTGCACGACTCGCGACGCATCCTGCAAATCGAGGACGGGAGCATCGCTTGCGCCTAGTGAGATATTGACGACGCGAGCTCCGGCCCGTGCAAGCGTCCCAATCCCGACAAGTACTCGAGTTATGTCGTTCGTCCGACGACCCACCGTGTCGAGCTGAGGCCGACCAGCGCTATCCAGCATAGTCGGATCATAGAGGCTTACCGCAGTCGTCCAGCTCACCCCCGCAATGCCGGTGTTGTTGTTTCCCTGGCCTGCTAGAACGGACATCACCCGTGTACCGTGGCGCATGGTGTCCGTTGGCAGATTGATACCGGAGAGCGTTCGAAGAAACGCGGGAATGTCGGAAACTCCACTTGTACGAAATCCATTGTCGATCAGGCCAACGTGCGTGTTGGAGTCGCCTGTCGCGCACCCCCACGCGAGGGGCGCTCGGATGTACTCGAGAGCCCATCGTTCACGAAACGCGCGTGGCGCGAGTAGCGAGTCGGGCGTGACGCGCCACGTCGCCGCCGTCCACGATCCGCCCTCCGTCGGCCTCTCATAGCTTGGCTGTATTGCGACGACCAGGAGTCTTGTAACCGACTTCACGGAGGCCTGCGATCTCAGGACGATCTCTGAGGTCAGAAGTGTGTTTTGGCTCGAGTCTGCCGGCAGCTTCAGCAGGTAGAGCCCACCCTCGTACTGCTTGAACGTGTAGCCGCCGGCGATGCTTGCGCCGGCGAGCGCAACGACACGGGCCCGCTCCGCCAGGCTCGTCCCGGGATGGAATCCGACCAGAAGAATGTCTCGGTAGTACGGGAATCCGCCTCCGGATGGAGGTGTGTAGACCCGTGATGGGTTCACCAGCGCTCTGGGCACGGAATCCGGCGCCACTGCCGGTACCACACCCACCGCGGTCGCCATCGTCGGCAGCTTGATGCGGATCGTCTGGCTCCACGTCGCCCCGGTGAACTCCAGCCAGCGACGCTGCGATGTTGCGTTGGGCGCCAGCACCTGCGGTTGTCCACTTGGCGCGAGCGACTGGTCGTAGCGCCACTGTCCCGTGCGCCCATTCACGGTCGCCGTGTCGTAGTTGGTCGCGAGGATGTCGGGCGTACCGGGTATCACCTGGCCCTGGGCGTTGAGGAACTGCGAACTGTCGGCCACGAAGCGGATGCGTGCCGGCGCCACCACGGCGACGGTGCCGACGTTCTTCATCACGATCGGCACGCGCAGCTTCCCCGTGGCCGCATCGAACGTGGGGGCCGAGTCGGCCAAGAGCTGCAGTTGATCCGTCTGGCAGCCATTCGTGTTGTGCAGCGCCTCCACCGTCGCGACGCCACTCACGACCTTCAGCGCGAAGCGCGTGCACCCGTCACTTACCTGTTGATTGACCAACACCTCCGGCGTGGAGCGCGACGGCATGGTCGGCCCGTGTTGGTCGATCGCGCAGCCACCGCACATCGTCGCCACCATTCCCGCGAGTCCCGCCAGCATCGCTTCCCTCCTGCGCTCCCGCGCTCCTGCGAGTCCACGCCCCATGCTCC
>CAZVDJ010000581.1:0-3592 GCA_964626245.1 uncultured Gemmatimonadaceae bacterium | reverse complement strand
GGTGATGCCCCCGTGATCGCGAACATGTGGTTCTCGTCCGAGCTGCAGACCACCTCGCCCGTTCCCGAGTGGGGCGGCCAGCCGGTGCGCATCGCGCAGGAGGAGGACTTCATCGTGGGCGCCGACGGCAAGCCGCGCTGGGCCTACAAGCGCCAGTCGGAGTTCCACCTCGTCCGCCCCCGCGTCGCCCAATAGGCGGCGTCCCCATTCGTCGACTCGTCTTCTCGACTCCTCGGGAGGGATATATTTGAGCCCACACCGCCTCCGACCGAGCGAGGCGTCCCTCCCAGAGTCTGTTTCCTGGTTCCTGCCGTGAAAAAGCTGATCGTCGTTGGCGACCGTGTCCTCGTGAAGTCCGAAGAAGGCGAAGAGCGCACCAAGGTTGGCCTTTACCTTCCGTCCACGGCCATCGACTCGCAGGCGGTGCAGGGCGGGCAGATCGTCGCAACGGGCCCCGGCCTCCCCATGCCCGACCTGACCGACGCCAGCGACGAACCGTGGCGGCAAGCGACAGGGAGCGCGCGCGAGGTTCGCTTCGTCCCCATGCAGGCGCGCGCCGGCGACTACGCACTGTTTTTCCGCAAAGCCGCTGTCGAGATCACGTTCGAAGGTGAGCGTTACCTCGTCGTTCCGCAGAACGCCATCCTCGCGCTGGTGCGCGACGAACTGGAGTTCGATCACGAGGAGTAGTCGCCGCCGTCGCTCGCCTTCTCGTCTTCTCGTCTTCTCGTCTTCTGGAGTCCAGGAATGTCGCTGCCCCGCCTGATGTACGATGAGCGCCTCGTTGCCCCCATTCGCGAGGACCTCACGCGCGTCGGCTTCACCGAGCTTCGCACCGCGGCCGACGTGGACGCCGCCCTCCCCGCCAACGCCGGCACCACGCTCGTGGTGGTGAACTCGGTGTGCGGTTGCTCCGCTCGCATGGCGCGTCCCGCGGTGCGCTACGCGTTGCAGCAGGCCGCGGCGCGCCCTGACCACCTCACCACGGTATTCGCGGGGCAGGACGCCGAGGCCACCGATCGGGCGCGCAGCTACTTCACCGGCTATCCGCCGTCGTCGCCGTCGATCGCGCTCATCAAGGACGGCCAGCTGGTCTACTTCATGGAGCGCTGGCAGATCGAGAGCCGCGCCGCGGAGGAGATCGCCGCCGACCTCATCGCCGCTTTCGAAACCCACTGCGCCCCGCAGGGGTGAACGCCTACCCGGCCGGGGCGCCGCGATGCGGCGAGGCGCCCCGGCGAGCCGCATGCCGTCCCGCGTGAGTTCCTCGTCAGGCGTTCGTCGTTCGCGTGGTGCGCGCCCGTCGGCCGCGTTGGTCATCACGCTCGTTTCCGATCGCCGGACAGCGCTGCTCGCCGACGTCGCCCTGCGGCTGGCGGAGGCGTTCGCGATGGCGGTGGCCCCCGATGCCTCGCCGCGCGAGATCGGGCTCGTGCTGCCGCGCACGCTGCGCGCGCGAGGACGGACGGATGTCGACGTGGTGACCCTGCCCGAGCGCGCCGCCGGCGCCGAGGTGGGGGCCGCACTCCGGGCCGTCGCGGCCCGGCACCTGGTGACGGTGGTTGCCTGGGGCGGCATGCCCACCGAACAGGCGCTGGCCATCTGCGACGCCTCCGACCGTGTCCTCGTGCTGAGCCATGCCTCCGTCCCGTCGCTGCGCGGTGCGCAGCGCCTCCTCAAGCTCTGCTCCTCGCTGGGCTACGGGATGGAGAAGGTCGCGGTCGTGCTGCACGGCTTCTCCGACGACGCACCGGTGGCGCCGGCCGACGCCGCCAACGCCCTCAAGCGCGAGATCTTCTGGGTCATCCCGGATGGTGCGTCCGACGACGACGTGCGCACGCGCGCCTTCGTGGCGCTCGCGGAACGCCTCGCCGGGCGCGCAACAGCCAGTTAGCGCGCGTACCGAACCCAGCGCGCCACTTCGGCGAACGTCGGCTTCTTGCCGTACATCAGCACGCCCACGCGGTAGATGCGGGCCGCCAGCCACAGCGCGCCGCCGCACGACAGCACCAGCAGCAGCACCGACGCGGCCATGTCATACCACGGCACGCTGGTCAGGCTCATGCGCACCGGCATGAGGATGGGGGCCGTGAACGGGATGATCGAGACGGCACGCGCGAGCGTCCCGTTGGGCGACATGAGCACCGGCATGAGCAGCACGATGCTGGGGACGATGAGGAGCGTGAGCGGCGTGGAGACCTGCTGCGCGTCCTGCGTGTTGCTCACCATCGAGCCCACCGCACCAAACAGCGACGTGAAGAAGACGAAGCCCAGCAGGTAGAAGGCGAAGTACCCCAGCGCGGTCCCCGCCGACACCGCCGGCAGCTGCATGGGCGACGCCGGCAGCCCCATCGACGCCATGATCGGCTGCTGGAACTTCATCAGCACGATGGCACTCGCGATCCAGACGAGTTGCTGCGTGAGCCCCACGGCCCCCACGCCGATCACCTTGCCGCGCAGCAGGGTGTCGGCCGGGACGGCCGCCACCACCACCTCGGCCACGCGCTGCGACTTCTCCTCGATCACGCCCATCAGGATCGAGTTGCCGTACAGCACGATGCTCATGTACAGCAGGAGCGCGACGGCATAGGCCAGCGCCACGTTCCCCCGTCCCCCGCCGCCACGCCCGCTCTCCGTCAGTCGCTCGGCGTCGACCTTGAGCTTCATCGACGAGAGCGCCTGGACCTTGGCCGCGTCCATTCCCGCGGCCTCGAAGCGCATGGCCAGGACCGCGGCGCGCACCGCCTCCTGCAGGCGCTGCATGTCGGGCATCGTGCTGGCGTTTCGGCCGGCGTAGCGCGCGCGCTCGCCGCTCTGCGTCAGGCCGTCGACCACCAGGTAGCCCTGGACCTCCTTGCGCACCACCGCCTGCGTTGCCAGCGACTCGGCTGGCGCCAGCTCGGCGGCCGGCACCACGCGCACCTCGGGCGTGGCGCCAAAGGCGCCGAGCGTGCGCGCCACGCGCGTGCCCAGATCGTTCGCCGAGACGTCGAGGATGATGATCTTGCTGACGTCCGCCGAGGCCGTGCTCTTGGAGGCGAGATAGGCCGGCAGGATGGCCAGCACCGCCATCATGAGCGGGCCGAAGATCGTGGCGATGACAAACCAGCGCGAGCGTACGCGCTCGAGGTACTCGCGCTTGATGACTGCGAGGAGCTTATCCATGGCCGCTCATTCCTGTCTCGACGCCGTGCGCGCCGACCTTCTGGAGGAAGATCTGGTGCAGCGACGGCTGCACCCGCTCGAACCGCTCGATCTGCGCCCCGGCGTCCACCAGGCGCCGCAGCAGGAGCTGCGCGTCGCCGCCAGGAGCAAGCTCGATCTCGAAGTACCGTGACGAATCGTCCATGCGCGCCACCAGCGACCGGTCGCCCAGCACCGCGTCCACCGCCGGCGAGCTGGCGCCGTCCAGCGCGAGGGCGAGGTGGGCCCCGCCATGCGCCGCCTTCACCTGGCTCACGGCGCCGTCCAGCACCTTCTCCCCACGCGCGATGATGCACACGGAGTCGCACATGCGCTCGGCGTTGTCCATCAGGTAACGCAGTTCCTTATCCGTTTCCAGCTGGATCGTGGGACAATTATATAGACTATG
>CAZVDJ010000580.1:0-3594 GCA_964626245.1 uncultured Gemmatimonadaceae bacterium | reverse complement strand
CGCCTGCAGTCGCGCCGCCTGCGTCACCCCCACGGTCATGCCGCGGTCCTTGAACGACCCGGTGGGGTTCATCCCCTCGTGCTTCAGCAGGAGGCCATCACACCCGGCGAATCGCTGCACGCCCTCGCGGTGCAGCAGCGGCGTGTTCCCCTCGGGATAGCTCACGTGCCTGGGCGCCGTCGGGTGCACGATCTCGGCAAAGCGCCACACCCCCGACTGCTGGCTTGCCGGCGACGTCATGCAGCAGCGCGCGTCGAACCGCGCACGCAGCGTGTTCACCGATTCGTCGGGGGGCGGGTGCTCGATGGCCAGGAGTCCGCCGCACAGGGGGCACTGCGGGGCGGGATCATCGTCGCGCAGGCGGTGGCCGCAGGCGTCGCAGCGCTGGCAGGGAGGGGCGATGGGTACGGTCACAGGGAGGTGGGCGAGACGCGCTCGATGCGCGTGCCGGTGGTGTCGATCCTCGTCACGCGCACGCGGGCATCCACGCCAGCCGCCACGTAGGCGCCCTGCATGGCCGCGGCGACGCGCGACGCCGCGGCGTCGCCGTCACACAGTGCGAAGGCAGTGGGGCCGGCGCCGGAAATCGAGGCGCCCAGCGCCCCTGCCGCGAGCGCCGCAGCCTTGGCTTCACGAAAGCCGGGGAGGAGCGGCGCCCGCGCCGGCTCCGCGATGCGGTCGTCCAGCGCGCGGCCGAGCAGCGCGAGATCGCCTGAGTAGAGCGCGGCCACCATGGCTCCCACCTGTGCCAGCTGGTGAAGCGCGGTGGCGCGCGGCAGGTCGCGCGGCAATACGGCGCGCGCCTCGGCGGTGCGCAGTCGCTGGTTAGGATGCGCCAGCACCACGCGAAGCGCCGGCGGCACCGGGAGCGAGACGACATCGATGGGGTCGAGCGAGCGGACCAGGACGATCCCGCCCATCAGGCTCGGCGCGATGTTGTCCAGGTGTCGGCCAGCCACCGTCTCTTCGGCGGCGAGCGCCGCCACGAGCAGGCCCTTGGTGTCGAGCGGAGCCCCCAGCAGCGCGTTGACCGCCGCCGCCCCTGCCACCGCCGACGCCGCGCTCCCCCCCTGGCCGGCGGAGAGGGGAAGACCCTTGGTCACGCGGAGCGCGATGCCGGCGGCCGGGTGCACGCCTAACGCTGCGGCGGCGCGTACCACGGCGCCTCCCGCGATTCCCGCCGAGTTGCGGACCGCGTCGATGGGAAGGTCCGGGTCGCCGGCGTCGAGGATGGTGATGCCCGGGGTCTCGCACCACTCGGCGGCGACGGTGTCGCCCGCGCCCTCCACCGCGGCGCCCAGGACGTCGAGCCCGGGCCCCACGTTGCCAATGCTGCCGGGCACGAAGGCGATGGCGCGTGAACGTTGGCCGCGCGCGGTCACGAGACGCGAAGAAGGAAGATGGGCACGTTGCGTCAGGTCGTGGCGAGCTTGAGGACGTCGTTCACCACGCCGGCTGCCGTGACCTGCGGCCCGGCGCCGGGGCCCGTGATCACGAGCGGGTTGTCGCGATAGCGGCGCGTGGTGAAGACCACCTGGTTGTCGGTCCCCTTGAGGGCGGCGAACGGCGACGACGACGGCACCGCCTGCAGGGCGACCGCCACGCGCTGTCGCGAGATGCGCGCGATGTAGCGCCACACCTTTCCCGAGGCGCGCGCCGCCTGGGCACGCGCGTCCCACGCGGCGTCCATCTCGGGGATGCGTGCCACGAAGTCGTCGCGCGGGATGCCGCGCAGTGGCTCGGGAACGAGCGACTCCACCGCGATGTCCTTCAGTTCGCCCTCGTATCCGATGAGGCGCGCGAGGATCAGCGCCTTGCGCGCCACGTCCATTCCCGACAGGTCGTCTCGCGGGTCGGGCTCGGTGTACCCCAGGTGCATCGCGCGCTTGAGCGCCTCGGAGAACTTCCGGCCCTTGCCCACCTCGTCCAGGAGGAAGCCGAGCGTCCCCGAGGTGCACCCTTCGATGCGCAGGACGCGGTCGCCCGATTCCGCCAGCTTGTGAAAGGTGTCGATGATCGGGAGCCCGGCGCCGACGGTGGTCTCGTGCAGCAGGCGGCGCCCCTGTGCCGCCGCGAGGTCGAGCAGCGCGCGGGCGTCGGCCAGCGGCCCGCCCAGCGGGCGCTTGTTGGCCAGCACGAGGTCCATTCCCGAGGAGACGGCCAGCGTCAGCGCGGCCTGCGTGTCATCGGCGGTGACGTCCACCAGGATGGGGTGCGCCAGGGCATGCCGGGCGATCTCGCGCACGGCATCCACCGCGGACGCGGCACGGGCACCCTCGGCCGCGGCGAGCGGATGGCCCGCCGCCTTGTGCCTGGCGAGCTGCTCCAGCCGCCGCGTGCCCAGCCCCGCGGCATCGAAGACGTAGCCGCTCCGGTCGATGGCGCCAACGATGCGGAGCGAGACGCCATCCTGCTTCGCGCGCGGGAGCATGCGCGCCAGGGCCCGCCCGATCTGCCCGAACCCCAGCAGGACGACGTCCACCTGGTCGTGCCGCACCAACCGGCCGCCGCCGATGCGATTGAGCTGGAAGGCGCCGTGGATGCGTCGCACCGCCGCCGTGGCGTCGGCCGCGTCGACCACCACGGAGATGTTGAGCTCCGAGGAGCCCTGGGCGATCGCCACCACGTTGATGCCGCCAGCCGCAAGGGCGTCGAAGGTGCGGGAGGCGATCCCGGGTGTTCCCGACATCCCCATCCCCACCACGGCCAGCGTCGCGACGCCGCCGCGCACCTCCACGCCGTCGATGTCGCGGTGCGCGATCTCCTCGGCGAAGGCCTCCAGCAGGGCGCGCCGCGCCACGTCGGCCGACCCCTCGGGGACCGAGAAGCAGATGGAGTGCTCCGACGAGGCCTGCGAGATGAGCGAGACGGAGACGCGCTCGCGATGCAGTGCCCCGAAGGTCCGCGCCGCGATGCCGGGGACCCCCAGCATGCCGTTGCCGGTCACCGTCAGCAGCGCCAGTCCCGACATGCTGGAGATCGCCTTGACGGGATACTCGCGCAGCGTGCGCCGGCGCGAGATCTCCGTCCCTGCAAAGTCCGGGTCGGCGAACGGGCGGATGCGCAGCGGGATGTTGCGGTCGCCTAGCGGGATGAGGGCGCGCGGGTGCAGGACCTTGGCGCCGTAGTACGCCAGCTCGGCCGCCTCGCGCGGCGTGAGCTGCGGGATCACGTGGGCGTCGGAAACGATGCGCGGGTCGGCGGTGAGGAAGCCGGCCACGTCCTTCCACAGCGTGATCTCCCCGGCCTTGAGCGCGCGCGCCAGCAGCGTGGCGGTCAGGTCCGAGCCGCCGCGCCCCAGCGTGGCGACATGCCCCGACGCCGCCATCCCCAGGAAGCCCGGGACCACCGGCACGATCCCGCGCGCGATGCGCTCGGAGAGCCGCTCGCGCGCGGCACGCTCGGTGGCGGAAAAGTCTGGAGCGGCGCCGCCGAAATGATCGTCGGTGCGCACGACCTCGGTGGCGTCGACGTACTCCGCCTTCACCCCCGCTTCCTGCAGCGCCGCGGCCAGCAGGCGCGCGGAGAGCCGCTCGCCGCGGGCCACGATGTAGTCGGAGGTGCGCGGCGTCAGCTCGCGCAGCACGGCCAGCC
>CAZVDJ010000579.1:0-3596 GCA_964626245.1 uncultured Gemmatimonadaceae bacterium | reverse complement strand
TTCCTGGAGCACAAGCACCTGTATCGCCAGACCTACAACAAGGCGGCGTATCCGGGGCCGAACTTCATGATTCCCTTCGGCAAGGCCAAGGTGGTGCGCGAGGGGACGGACGTGACGCTGGTCACCTACGGCGCCACGGTGCAGCGCGCCTTTGCCGCCGCCAACCAGATCGCCGACGAGGGGATCTCGGTGGAGGTGATCGACCTGCGCACGCTGTCGCCGTGGGACCAGGAAGCGGTGTACGCCTCGGTGAAGAAGACCAATCGCGTGATCGTGGCCTACGAGGACTCGATGTCGTGGGGCTACGGCGCGGAGATCGCGGCGCGCATCGCCGACGATTGCTTCCCGTGGCTTGACGCCCCGGTCAAGCGGGTGGCCAGCGCCGACACCTTCGTCGGCTACGACACGCAACTCGAGGACGCGATCCTGCCGCAGATCGACGACTTCGCGCGCGCGTACCGCGAGGTGGCGCGCTACTAGCCGCCCCCGCGCTGACGGGCGCGCCGGCAAAGGGCAGCACCGGCGCCGCTCCCGGCTTCCCCCGTGTCCGCATCATGGGCCGGCCTCCGTCGCGAGGCCGGCCCATCGTGCGTCTGCCCCGCCTCCGCCTGGCCGTTTCAGTCCCGTCGCCGGGTGGCCGAGACTCCCGCGGAGAATGGTCCATTCGCGCCAGCCGGGAGAATCGAGCATGTCGGTGCATCACGAGACGAGGGTTGGGTCGGGCGCCGCGCGCGCGCTCAGGAGCCTGGCGGCCGCCAGCGCACTGGCGGGAATCGCCGCCTGTTCCGGCGAAAGCGGAAACGCCCTGTCGCCGGGGGCCATCAACGCGAGCGTCGCGACGATCTCCATCGAGCCGGTACCGGCCCCGCTTCTGGCCGGCGACACCGTGCAACTGGCGGCCGTTGCACGCGACGACGAAGGGCGCGTGGTGGAACGGGCCAACCTCACCTGGTCGGTCTCGGACGAGCAGCGCGCGTCGCTCCTGCCGGGCGGACGCCTGGTGGGAGTGGGCCACGGGCCGGTGACGGTGAGCGCCTCCGCCGGGAGCGCCACGGCGTCCGCCGCCGTGTCGGCGCGCCTGACGACCGAGGAGCGCCGCTTTGCCTACGCGTGGATCCACGATCCCAGCGCGAGCGCGCAGTACCTCCCCACGTCGTCATACCAGCATAACGAGACCGGTGGCGCCATTCGCGTGGCGCGGCAGGCGGTGGGACAGTACGTGGTGAGCTTCGAGCGGCTGGCCAAGGTGGACAGCGCGTTCCGCGAGACGGTGATCGTCACGCCGCACGGCGCCTCGGGCGAGCGCTGCCACCTGGGCGGATGGGGGAACAACGCCAACGGACGCGACCTGGACGTGTCGGTGAGCTGCTTCACCTTCGCGGGGGCGTCGGTGGATGCGCGCTTCGCCGTGCTCGTGGTGGGGTCTCGCTCCCTCCCCTCGCGCCTCGGCTTCACGGTGGCCGGGAGCGCGGAGTCGTCGTTCGCGGCCGACCCGGCGCACACCTATGCCTCGTTCGCCGAGCGGGTGGCCATCGCCCGCTCCACGGCCGGGAGCTACCTGGTGCAGTGGAACGCGACGGGCGACAACACGCCGCAGAACTACTTCGTCTCCACCTACGGCGGCGCCCCGGACCTGTGCAAGGTGTCGTCGTGGAACCGTGGGGTGTGGGCGAGCGTGATCTGCTACAATCCCAGCGGCGCCCTCGCCGACGCGCGCTTCTCGCTCCTGATGGTCGAGAGCGGGCGTCCGGGCAAGCGCTTCGGCTTTGCCTGGGCCAACGACCCGGTGAGCCCGTTAGGCACCCCGTACACGCCGTCGCTGGAGTACCAGCGCACGTCGAGCGGCGGAATCGTGACCGTCACCCGCCGCGCCACGGGGCAGTACGTCGTCTCCTTCCCGGGGCTCGCCAAGAGCGGCAGCCGCCCCGAGACGGTCCACGTCTCGCCGTACGGCGGCGGGCTCTTCGCCTGCCAGGTGCAGGGGTGGAGCAACAGTGCGGACGCCAGCGCCCTCGAGGCGACCGTGCGCTGCTGGAACCGCGGCAACGGCCTCCCGGCCGACACTTACTTCACGGTCCTGGTGCTCGAATAGGGGGCCAGCACCGAGGATGGACCGTGCTCCTCGTCCGCCCGGGCGTGACCGCGGACCATCAGCGGTCACGGGCGGCCCGTGAGTTGCACTACATTCGATTACCAGCGTGACTCGGGAATCCCCGAGTCGACAGGGCGGCCCGTGATTGGTTGTTTCTAAGTCGAGACGGGGGAACTGGTTCCCCGTGACCGACGCTGGCCAAGCTCTGAGAAAGTCCTCCGGAGGGTGCGATGCAGATCTCCCACATCGAAGTGCGGCGACACCCCATCCTGCAGCGCGAACTGCGGCAGGAGACGCTCGTCGAGGGGCCCCACGGGGCCATCTCCCCGCGCGGCCGCATGATTCTCGGGACGGTGGTGGGCATGGTCCTCCTGGCAGCGCTGCTGGTCCGCGCCGGGTAGGACTCCCCCTCCTGTCCCAGGTGCGTGGCCTCGCGCCGCCGGTCCCCCACGGGGCTGGCGGCGCGAGTGTTTCTCCCCCCGCACCCTCCAGGCGTCCCGCGACCTCAGAGCAGCCCGCGCGTCCCGCGCGAGTGCTCCTCCTCCTCGACACATCCTGCTTGCGGTCGCGCGGTCAATTCCCAGATTGGCCGCGACAGGCAACCCCACGACACCGGTGACCGCACCCCATCGCCTCTCGCTCGCGATCGCCGCCACCCTCGCCGCCACGGCCGCGGGGTGCGCCCCCGCGGCTGGCGCGCACCGCTCCTCCCCGGCGCCTCAGCCAGTCCTCACCGGGCCCTCGGCCGAGCCCTCGCTCGCACAGCGCCGGGTGGTCGACGAGGGCGGAGCCGGCGCAGCGAACGGGGCCGGCATGGAGCGCTGCGCCGACTGCGTCCGCACGCACCTCACCGCCGACGAGTCGCTGCACGTGCAGACGCGCATCGCCGCCCTCAAGCTGCGCGGCGCGCCGTGCGCGACCTATGCGGAGGTGCTCGAGCGCTCCATTCGCGACGGCCGCGTCACCATTCGTCCGTACATGTGGCGGGTGGGGCACCAACTCGTGTCGGGCGAGGCGTATCCCGATGGCGCCATCTTCCTGGCGCGCGAGATCGACCCGCTCAACGTGGGGCGCCGCACCCTCGAGGACGTGGTGTGGACGCTGGAGCACGAGGCCGCGCACATCGCGCTCAAGCTCGACGCCCCCTTCGACCGGGCCCCGGGCGACCGCGCCGACGCCATCGTGCGCGAGTGCCGGTCCTAGCGCGCGACTGCCTGCGGGAACCGCATCGCCACGCGTAGCCGCTGCACCCGCGCGTCGTCGGCCAGCGACACGAAGTCGGGAAGGACGGCCAGGTACACCATGGCCATCCGACGCTCGCGATACCCCCGCTCGAGCGCATGGATCGCGCGCTCGCGTTCCCCGGCGCGCACCCACATCCAGGCCAGCCTCACCGGGTTCGCATCCCCGGCCGCCGTGCCTTGCACCTGCTCGGCGCGCTGGCGCCAGTAGCCCGGCAGCCCCGCGGCGTCGAAGGCACGCCGCAGCTCCTGCAGCTGGCGGG
>CAZVDJ010000578.1:0-3596 GCA_964626245.1 uncultured Gemmatimonadaceae bacterium | reverse complement strand
CGTCGAAGCGCTGGCGCGTCTCCAGCGGGGTGAGGCGGTACTCGTTGAACAGCTCGTGCGTGGGGCGGTTGATCACCTGCACCGGCCCGCCCAGCAGGACGTCGCCCTGCGCCATGAGCCGCGCCACGCCGGGATGCGCCACGTCGGTGGTCCCGAAGCACTGCTGCGCCTCGCGCTGCTTGTCGTACTCGTAGATGTCGGTCACCTGCATGATCCCCATCAGCTGGCCGTTGGGGTCGCGCAGGGCGATCTCCTCACCCACCCGGAGCGCCGCCGCCTGCTCCCTGGAGACGGCCTTGGTCACGGGCAGCGCCCAGACGAGGCCGTCCGACAGGCGCATCGAGTCGACCACCGTGTCGTAGTCGGCCTTGCGCATGAAGCCGATGAGCGGGGAGAGCGCTCCCACGCCGATCATCTCCAGGTCACTCGCCTCGCGATCGTCCAGGTCGACCTGCTTCAGCTCCCTGGCGTGCTCGATCGCCTGCAGCCGCCGCTCGCCCGTGAGCTCGCGATCCACCAGGACACCGCCGTGAGGTGCAATGGGGCCCGGCACCCGCTTCCCCTGCTCCACGCGCTTGGACGCCTCGGCCCGGTCGGCGGCGACGTTGCCCAGGTAGCCCCGCGACTCCAGCAGCTGCATCACCTTGAGCGCGCTCTCCTCGATCGTCTCGCTCGCGGTGTCCAGGATCAGCTCGGGATTGGCGGGGACTTCGTACGGATCGTTGACCCCCGTGAAGCCCTGGATCTCGCCGGCCATCGCCTTCTTGTACATCCCCTTCACGTCGCGCTCCACCAGCACCTCCATGGGCGTGCGCACGTACACCTCGAGGAAGTCCCCGATCTCGGCGCGGGCGTTGTCACGCATGCGCGCGTAGGGCGAGATGAAGCACGACAGCACCACCACGCCGTTGCGCGTGAGGACCTGCGAGACGAAGGTCACGCGCTCGATGTTCTTGTCGCGGTCCTCCTTCGAGAAGCCCAGGTCGCGGCACAGCGTCTGTCGCACGACGTCGCCGTCGAGGCGTTCCGACAGGATATGGCGCTCCTGCAACAATTCATGTACGCGGCGGGCAACGGTGGTCTTGCCCGAGCCGGAAAGTCCGGTGAACCAGACGGTAACGCCTCTGCTCATGTCGATACCTGGTGGAGAGATGGAAGTGCCGTGCGTACTGCACGTTCGGCGCCCGGCGCTGCGGTGTCCGGCCCCTGACCAAGGATAGTTGGGCCGGTCCTGCCCCGAGGCGGCGAAACGGGCGGCCCTGGCCGCCCGCGAGCCGCGCCGGAGGCGCGGAACGGTTGATCGTGCCCTGATCTTGCAATAGCGTTGCCCGGCAGATCCCCCCGGCGGGCCAATGGGGGGTGCACGACCATACCAGCCCCACCAGGAGAGTGCTCACGTGTACATCGGTCCCGACTCCTTGATGCCGCTCGCGTCGGTCTTCGCCGCGATCGCCGGATTCTTTCTGATGTTCTGGCGCCGCGTCGTCGGGGCCGTGAAGCTCATCGCGTCCAAGTTCACCTCCAAGCGGTAGCTCCCCGGGGGCTGGCCGTCGTCGGCCGCCGCCCCCGCCGGACGCCGCGACCCGCGGCGCGCCACGGTGCCCCGCGTCCCCAAGGTCATCGTCATCGGCCTCGACGGGCTCGAACCGTCGATCGTCGAACCCATGTTGCAGGCGGGCGAGCTTCCCAACCTCGCCCGCCTTCGGCGTCTGGGGGGGTACTCCCGCCTGGCGACCACGACCCCGGCCCAGACCCCGGTGGCCTGGTCATCGTTCGCCACCGGCGTGAATCCGGGGGGGCACGGCGTCTTCGACTTCCTGCGGCGCGACCCGGCGACCTACCTCCCCGACCTCTCCCTCAGCCGCCACGAACAGCGGAGCCCCTTCCTCCCGCCGGAGGCCGTCAACCTCCGGCGCGGGGCGCCGCTCTGGGATCACCTGGCCGCGCGCGGCGTCCCCTCCGTCGTGCTGCGCTGCCCCGGTACCTATCCCCCCGACGCCTCGGCCACGCGCCTGCTGTCGGGGATGGGCGTCCCCGACCTTCGCGGCGGGCTGGGAACGGCAACGCTGCTCTCCTCCAATCCCGAGGCGCGCGCTGGCGAGGGGGAGCAGCTCGTACGGCTGGAGCGCGACGGCGCATCCTTCCGCGGACACCTCGTCGGCCCGCGGCAGCCGAGACAGGGGCGCGACCTGCAGTCGCCGGTCACCGTCCGGATCGACCCCTCCGGCGATCGGGCGACGCTGGAGGGCGACGGGGATCCCGCGACGCTCACGCTGGCCCGCGGCGTCTGGAGCGACTGGCTGCGCGTCCGGTTTCGTACTGGGTTGCTGGGGGGCGTGCACGGGGTGATGCGCGCCCTCCTCCTGCACACGTCGCCACACCTCGAGCTCTACGTCTCCCCCGCCAACTTCGACCCCCGCCGCCCGCTCTATCCCATCTCGCACCCTGCGGACTACGCGTCCCAACTCTCGCGCGCGCTGGGCGGTGCCTTCTTCACCGCCGGCATGGTGGAGGACCACGGCGGGCTCACCAACGGGCGGTTCGGTGAGGGCGAGTTCCTGGCGCAGTGCGACATTGCCATGCGGGAGCGCGAGGCGATGATGCGCTACGAACTGTCGCGGCTGGACGAGGGGTTCTTCTTCATCCTCTTCGACACCCCCGATCGCGTGCAGCACATGTTCTGGCGCTTTCGGGAGCCCGGCCATCCCGCCAACCTGGCGTCAGGCGACGACCCGAACGACGGGCGCGAGTGGTTGCGGGTGGTCGAGGACCACTATCGTCGCTGCGACGCCGTGGTGGGGGAGGCGATGCGCGCGATGGATGACCGGACGCTCTTCCTGGTGGTGTCGGATCACGGCTTCACCTCGTTCCAGCGTGGCGTGAACCTCAATAGCTGGCTGCACGCGAACGGGTACCTGGCGCTGCAGCGAGACGCGGTGCCTGACGAGACGACGCCGGACTTCCTTCGCGACGTGGACTGGGGGCGCACCCGGGCCTACGCGCTGGGGCTCGGCAGCATCTACCTGAATGTGGAGGGACGGGAGCGTGACGGGATCGTGGCGGCTGCCGAGGCGGACGCCCTCGCGGAGCGCCTGGCGGCGCAGCTGGCCGGCACCGTGGACGAGTCACGTGGCACGACGGCGATCCTTGGCGCGCGCACGCGGCGCCGCTTGTACCATGGCCCGTACGCCAGCGAGTCGCCCGACGTGGTGGTGGAGTTCAACGCGGGGTATCGCGTGTCATGGCGCACAGCGTTGGGCGGCTTCGGGCGTAGCATCGTCGAGGACAACACCCGACGTTGGGGAGGCGATCACATCGTGTCACCGGCGCTGGTGCCGGGGGTGTGCTTCGCCAATCGTGCGATGCAGGGCGAGGGGATCTCGATGCTCGACCTCGCTCCGTCCATCCTTGCTCACCTGGGAATTCCGCTACCATCCGTGTTCGAGGGAAGCCCTCGCCTGACCCCCAGCTGAGGAGCCGCGGGCGTTGCGAACTCCGCGCGACGTGCTCGTCGAATTGCGAAGGCGCCCCGGCGACGTGCGGGGGCGCGCCCGCGACGTCCTGCTGATCGCGGTGGCCGCTGCACTGCTGGCGGC
>CAZVDJ010000577.1:0-3606 GCA_964626245.1 uncultured Gemmatimonadaceae bacterium | reverse complement strand
AGCCCAGGAGGGGCAACTGAAGCTGATACGCCCCGCCATCCTGTCCGGATCGGCGGGGCGTGTCGTTTCTCGGTGCTGCGGCAGCGCCCCGACCCGGGCTAGACGGCGTGCGTGGCTGAGAGCCGCTCGAGCATGTGCTCCATCTTGAGCGGGTGGCGCGGCCCGTACTTCATCGCCACGTCGGCTTGCGCGATGATCCCCAGCAGCCGGCTGTCGTCGTCGACCACCGGAATCCGACGCACCTGTTCGTCCTCCATGAGGTGCAGCACCGCTTCCGCCTCGTCGTCAGGGTGAGCGACACGCAGGTTCCCGGTGGTCATGTGCTCGCGCACAGCGCACGACACGCCGTGTTTCCGGGCGACGCAGCGTACCGCGATGTCGCGGTCGGTCAGGACGCCAACCAGCCGGTGCGAGGTCCCCTCCTCCACGACCGGGACGATCCCGACATCGAGGTCGTGCATGATCTCCGCGGCGCGGGAGATCGGTTCTCCCGGGGTGACGGTCACCGGGTCCTTGGTCATGAGGTCACGGGCTTTCATGGGCGATGCCTCCCGGCGGTGGTGGTCCCCGCTCGCACGCGGGCGAGGGCTGGACGCGCGCCAATCGTTGCGCCGCCACGCTGCCGGCGCAGTCGGGTGAGTACCCCGACGTGGTGCGACATCCGGGCGACGGCGAGCTCGACCCGATTGCCCCGGCGCCAATCCTCGACTACACTCCAATCAGCGATATCCGCGCCAACGAGCGCGGGGACACGTTCCCGACAATCAGGGGCCTGCCACTGCGCAGGCCCCTTTGTGTTTGCCAGCGCGGTCGCGGCGGACCGTCGGACCACGGCCAGAGAGGAGATCCGGGTGAAGGAAGAGATGATCGAGATGGAAGGGTCGGTGAGCGAGGTGCTTCCGAGCGCCATGTTTCGGGTCGACCTGGAGAACGGCCACAAGTTGCTGGCGACCACGGCTGGAAAGATGCGCAAGTTCCGCATTCGAATCCTGGCCGGTGATCGCGTCACGGTGGAGGTGTCCCCGTACGACCTCACGCGCGGGCGCATCACCTTTCGCCATAAGTAGGGAGCTGACATGACCATTCCGGAGCGCATCACGGCACGCTGGATCGCCACGCTGTCCAACGAGGACCTGCAAGTCGCGGAGCGCTCGCTCCACCGGAGCTTCACGTCGGAGGAGACGGCGGAGAAGGCACGTCGCGGCCAGGCGTTCAGCCTGCTGCGCGGTCCGGAGTCGCTCACCAACGCATGGCTTCGCTGGTGCATGGTCTGCAACGCGACGCGCGACCGCGGCCTTCGCACCTCCTATCGGCGCTGACGGGCTGGGCGGCGCCCTGGCTGGCACGCCCTGGCTGGCACGATGCCGGCCGCACGGCACTAGCGCGCAGGTGGGTTGACCCGGGATGGCGTCGCCCCGGTACCGCGGCGCATCATTGCGCGCATGCGACCCTGCGATTGCCTGGCGCAGCATCCCCTGCGGCGAGTCGTGCTCACCGGCGGACCGGGCGCCGGAAAGACCGCCGTGCTCGAGCTCATCCGCCTCTTCTTCTGCGTGCACGTGCGCACCCTGCGCGAGTCGGCGGGGATCGTCTTTGGCGGGGGATTTCCCCGCGACCATCGCTGGGAGCTGCGGCAGGCCGCGCAGCGCGCGATCTACCATGTGCAGCGCTCGCTTGAACTCACCGCCGACGTCGAGAACTCGGCGGTCGTGCTGTGCGACCGCGGCACGGTGGACGGGGCCGCCTACTGGCGGGGACCGGGTACGCTCTGGTCGGCGGTGGGCACCACGCTGGACGAGGAGCTCGCGCGCTACCACGCCGTGATCCACCTGCGCACGCCCAGTTCGCCCGATGCCTACGGCCACGACAACCCCCTGCGAGTCGAATCGCTGCACGAGGCGGCGGAGATCGATGCGCGAATCGCGGAGGCATGGGCGCGACATCCGCGTCGTTACGTGGTGGACGCCACGCCCGACTTCCTGACCAAGGCGGCGCGCGCCCTGGACCTGCTGCGCAGTGAGGTGCCCGAGTGCTGCCGCCACCATGTGAAGCCGTTCCTGTGGCAGGGGGTGGTGGCGGGCGGCGAGGTGACCGCCGATGCGTAAGGGACGCGCCGTGGAGTGCCGACGCTTCGCCCGCGCGATGGCACGGGTGCTTCTGGCCGTTAGTCCCGTCGTCGTGGCGGCGCAGGACACGACGCGCGCGCGCCTGCCGCGGCTGCACCATGTAGGCCTCAACTCCGTGGATCCGGAGCGCGCGATCGCGTGGTACCTCCGCCTGTGGCCCACCGCGACCCGCACGGTGGTGAACGGCGAGCCCGGGGTGCGGGGCGAGATGCTCCTCCTCTTCCAGCACGTCGCGACGCCCCCGTCGGGGCAGTGGAGCAACGACGAGCACCGGTCGGTGCCGCAGAGCGCCTTCTGGCACATCGGTGCCTTCACCAACACCAGCGCCACCGGGCCGCGCCTGCAGGCGGCCGGCGCGCGCCCGCTGCCGCTGTTCACCGGGCCGGGGGACACGGTGGGCGTGGAGCGGTCGGGGCTGGCGCCGTATGCCGGGACGCTGACCGCGGCGCAGCTGCCGGGGGCGACCCTGGCGCCGCCGCGCGATGGGGGGTTCAGCTACGTCGTTGCGCCTGACGGCGTGCTCTTCGAACTCACCGGCGGGCCGGGAACCCGCGATGCGCTCGCGCACGTGCACTTCTTTCACGAGCAGCCGCTGTGCGCCGCCAACTGGTACGTGGAGCAGCTGGGGATGCGGCTGCCGCCCGTGCGCGACAGCGCTGGACGCGAGCTCCCCCGCGCCGCGTGGAACCCGTGCAATGTCCCCTACGGCGAGGCCGGGTGGCCGTCGCTGGAGCGCGTCGGGACCATTCGCCAGCCCGCGGGTTCGGTGCAGACAGCCGACGGCAACATCGCCTGGTATCCGCGACAGTGCACGGCGGCGCGCTGCGGACGGGAGGAACCACTCGTGACGTCGCGCGGCCAGGCGTTGGACCACGTGGCGTTCGTCGTGCACGACTTCGACGCGCTGGTGGCCCGGTTGCGACGTAGCGGCGTGACATTCTTCGAGGAGCCACACCGCTTTGACACGACGCGCGCCTGCATGATCGAGGGACCCGACCGGCTGGCCATCGAGCTGATCGCCGATCGCTAGCGCGCCCGCGCCAAGGGACGACGAGGCGCCGGTGCGTTCGGTCGCCGCCCAGTGAGGCGCGCCGGGCACGACCGTGCGCAGTGCGCGCCCGGCCGGGAGTGCACGCGGCCCGGGCAACGTGCGAGATTGCGCGGGGTACGCGTGACCCAGCGGCACGAGGAGACGCCGTGAGCGTTGCCCGCGACTGCGCGGCACCGTCCATGGCAGGTTGCCCGTGCGTCCGTCTCGCCCCCTCGCGCGTGGCTGTCGCCGCGCCCGTCTCATCGCTCTCGCCCATTCTCGATGCTGTCTGTTCGCTCCTTCGCCGGGTCGTTTGTCCGGCTGCTGCCTCTCGCGGGTGTCGGGGTCGCGCTCCTGATGCCGACACCCACGCATGCCCTGCAGTCAAACACCACGCGCGCCGACCCCGGGCGCGCCGGCCGCGCTGACACGGCGCGCGGCGCGCGGCCA
>CAZVDJ010000576.1:0-3609 GCA_964626245.1 uncultured Gemmatimonadaceae bacterium | reverse complement strand
GTACTCCTTGGGCTTGGCGATGGAGACGTCGCCCAGCAGCGAGCGGCCGGCGCGCCCCGAGAAGCCATCGCCCTGCAGGTCCTTGCGCGGCGCGTAGCCGGGCGGCGTGGGAAGGGCGCCCAACAATCCGCAGCTATCGTGCGGTGAGGAGTAGCGGAACTCGGAGCAGGGGTCCTTCTGCAGCGTGATGGTGCTGAGCCCCGTCTGCGCGCCGACGTACGCCATGCCCGTTTCCGGGTCCACGGCCACGCCGCCATCGATGTTGGCGCCACCGGATGCCCCCGGGTTGTACCACGAGCAGGTGAGCCCGCTCGTCCCGCCGTCGGCCGGCTGGCCGGGGATGTAGTACGGCCCCATGCGACAGCGCTTCGCGATCTTGAGCGCCGAGTCCTTGATGGCCGGGGTGTAGTCGATCAGGTCGGACTCGAGGAGCCCCTGCTGCGCGTACGGCGCGGGCCTGGTGGGAATGGGCTGCGTGGGCCACGCTTCCTCGCCCGGCACCTCGCTCTTGCCCACCGGCTTTTCCTCGATAGGCCAGATCGGTTCGCCGGTCACACGGTCAAGGACGTACATCCATCCCTGCTTGGTGGCCTGGGCGACGATTCGGCGCCGCTGACCGTTCACGGTGACGTCGAGCAGGTTGGGAGCGGTTGGGGTGTCGTAGTCCCAGATGTCGTGGTGCACGAACTGGAAGTGCCACTTCCGCTTTCCGGTCTTGGCGTCGATCGCCACCAGCGAGTTGCCGTACAGGTTGGCGCCGGGACGATGGCCGCCATACTCGTCCATGAGCGGCATCCCGACCGGCGTGTACACGAGCCCCAGTTCCGGATCGGCGGCGTACGGCGCCCATGCGTCCACCTTTCCCACGCCCGGGGTGCCGAGCTTCGTCCCGTTCTTCCAGGTGTCCGCGCCAAACTCCCCGGGCTGCGGGATGAGGTTGAACTTCCACAGCTGCCGTCCCGTGCGCACGTCGAAGCCGCGGATGAAGCCGTGGATGTTCTTGAGGCGGATGGGATAGTAGCCGTGAATGGACGAGTTGCCGACGACGATGACGTCGCCCACCATCTGCGCCGGGCTGCTGGCGGCGATTTGTCCCTCGCTGGGATCGATCCCGATCGTCCCGTCGGCGCCTGTCTTGGTCTTGTCGTCCCACGTTTCGCCGGGCCGCGCGCGCCGCGCGGGGGCGGCGTCGGAGATGATGAGCGGCCCGGAGTCATCCACGGCCAGCGGGGCCATGGGGTAGCCGAGTCCCTCCATCAGGTCGACGATCCCGTTCTTCCCGAACTTGGGGTCGGGAATGCCGGTCCTGGCGTCGAGCGACGCCATGTGGTAGCCCGGCGTCACGACGATCACGCGCTCCTCGCGTCCGTCCGTCCAGTAGGCCAACCCGCGCCCGGCGAACTGACGTGGTGCCTTCTGCCAGCGAATCCCCTCATCCATGCGCCACATCCAGAGCGTCTCGCCCGTTTCGGGGTCGAGCGCGGTGGCCACGCGTCGCGTGGTGGCCACGGTGAACAGGCGCCCGTTGGCGTAGAGCGGCGTGGTGCGGTAGTACTCGTCGGCGCCGAAGGCCCCCGAATTCCAGCTCCACGCCACCTTGAGTGAGTCGAAGTTGCTGGCGTTGATCTGATCGAGCGCGGAGTAGCGCGTCCCCCAGGCGTCGGCGGCCCAGTAGCGCCACTCTCCGGGGACGTTGCCGCGCACCAGCGCGCGCCCCTGCGACGCGTTGGAGTCGGAGACGCGGGCGAGTGCGGCGGCGAGCAGGCCGCCGCCCAGAATGGCCGCCGTGCCCAGTGTGCGCCTGGTGGTCCATCGTTGCGTCATGATGATGTCGGTCCTCGCGCGGTGGGGGTCGATCGGGGGAAGCGTGGAGGTCGTGCGTCGCTGCGTATCGCTGCTACTTGCCGCTGGTCTCGATCCGGATGCGGCGCGCCGCCTCGGTGTCGGAGGGCAATTCCTCGTCACCAGAGGGGAGACCGTTGAGCATGAGGATGTAGGCCGTCACGGCGGCGTACTCCTCATTCGTCAGGCTCCCCGGGTTGTTCTTCGGCATGCGCTCCTGCATGTAGGCCAGGAGGTCGGAGAGGCGCTTGCCGCCCCAGCTGTTCTTGAAGACGACGCCGGTGTGCGATTGCGGCGAGTGGCACTCGCGGCACGAGCCGACGTAGATGTCCTTTCCACGCGCCGCCTGTGCATCGGTGAAGACTCCCTTGAGCGTGGAGCGCATGGCCGCCGGTTCCTGCGCCCGCAGCGGCGCGGCGGCCCCCATGATCATGCAGGTGGCGACGCACAGCGTCCACCCCGTGCGGCTGACGGGGGCGCCGGGCGGGCGCGAGAGGCGTGTCACGAGGGCGGACACGCCCCAGAGGACGGCAGCGATGAGGAGCACGAGCATCAGGACGCGCAGGAGAGAGGCGGCCAGCGCCAGGTCGAAGGCGGGCCAGACAAAGCTATAGGCGCGCACCACGGCGTAGCGTGCCGTCATCCAGTGCCAGGCCTCGTGCGCGATGAGCGCCGAGAGGACGATGATCCCGGCACGCTCGGCGACGACCCGCCGGAAGAGGAGGGCGACGGCCGGGACGGCGACGACCAGGACGAGGAGCTGGCCGAGTTCGACCCCCACGTTGAAGGCCACGAGCGAGGCCAGCAGGTGGCGCCCCGCGAACTGCAGCGAGTCGCGCAGGGCGAACGAGAAGCCGAAGCCGTGGACGAGGCCGAAGAGGAAGGCCACGATCCACCGCCGCTCCAGTCGCGCCCCCACGATGTTCTCCAGCGCCATCAGGACGATGGACGCGGCGATGAGCAGCTCCACGAGCGGGGGGAACCACCCGGCACTCGGCGCCATGCCTAACGCCGAGGCGATGAGGGTGAGCGAGTGGGCCGCCGTGAAGGCGGTGATCACCCCCACCAGCGGAAGGACGCGCCGGTAGGGGATGACCAGGCAGAGCAGGAAGAGGAGGTGGTCGAGGCCGCCCAGGATGTGCTCGAAGCCGAGGCGCACGAACTGCCACGCCGCCTGCCAGATGCCGGGGTCCAGGCGCACCAGCCCCGGGTTGCCCTCGTACCGGTAGGCGCGCTCCACGCCGTCGCGTCCCACCCAGCGCAGGATCGTCGTGGTCTCGACTCCCAGGTGCGCCAGCAGCGGGCGAATGGAGAAGCGGGACGCGGGCGACGTGATGGGATAGGCGAGGACGACGTCGAGCATCGCCTGTCGCCACGGGAGTTCGATCGCGCTGTCGAGCGGCGCGCCGGCGGTGTTGGCCACCGCCAGGTCGAATCGTTCGAACGACCGGTCCGAGGGCAACGAAATCCGGGCTGCCTCGATGCGGGCGCCCTCGAGGCGGCGTGCGCCCTCGTAGAGGTCCAGGTAGCCGGCGATCCAGAGCGTCGCGGCCTCGTGCAGCAGCGGTGAAACGCGCGGGATGTCCAGGTAGTCGCCGCGAAGCGTCGGGATCTCGATGTCGCGCACCGACTCGAGCGGCACGCGCACCACCAGCCGCAACCACTGCGAGTCGGCGCGCGCGATGACGTGCACTGCAACTCGCGCCGGCACTTCATGCGCCGCCGCCGTGGCGGTGACGCCGAGGACGAGGCTGAGGAGCCAGGCGA
>CAZVDJ010000575.1:0-3613 GCA_964626245.1 uncultured Gemmatimonadaceae bacterium | reverse complement strand
CCCACGAAGCGCGGGATCACGTGATACGCCACGCCGAAGATCATCATCGCGACGAAGCCCAGGAGGTTCATGTGGAAGTGGGCGGTGCGATAGGCCGCCGCACTGGGCCACGTCGCCATCACGGCGCCCAGGGTCACCCCCACGCCCAGCCAGGCGAGCGAGGACTTGAGGAAGGCTCGGGAGGTCCAGGACATCGGGAGACGGGAGACGGGAGCGGGAGACTGGGGACGGGGGTGCGGGAGGGGCGGGTTCGAGAGCAATATCTGCGGGGGGTGGGGGAGGGTCGTGCGGATTCTCCCGACGGCCACAGCTACAAACCCTGAAATCTGGCATAACGAACTCATGATTCTCGACGCTGTCGATCCCTCGCGCCCGCTCCCGCTCCGGGATCGTGATGCCAAGGCCCCCAAGGGGCTGCCGAACGGTGACGTGCTCAAGCAGCGGCTGGCCGCGGAGTTGGAGCGGCTCACGGCGTTGCAGGCCGCCTTCTACGCCGACCAGCGGCGAGCGCTCCTCGTCGTGTTGCAGGGGCGCGACGCGTCGGGAAAGGACGGGACCATTCGCACCGTCTTCGGGGCGTGCAATCCGCAGGGGTGCCAGATCACCGGCTTCAAGTCCCCCACCGCGCACGAGCTGGCGCACGACTACCTGTGGCGCGTGCACCAGTCGGTCCCCCCCCGCGGGATGATCGGGATCTTCAATCGTTCGCACTACGAGGACGTCCTGGTGGTGCGCGTGAAGGAGCTCGTGGAGCGCCGCGTCTGGCGGCAGCGCTACCGGCAGATCAACGACTTCGAACGGATGCTGAGCGAGAACGGCGTCGTGGTCCTGAAGTTCTTCCTCCACATCTCGCGGGACGAGCAGCGCGAGCAGTTCCTGGAACGCCTGACCGATCCCACCAAGAACTGGAAGTTCCGCGCGGGCGACCTGGACGATCGCGCCCTGTGGGGCGACTACACGCGCGCCTACCGCGACGCGCTGCGCAAGTGCAGCACGCCCTGGGCCCCGTGGTACATGGTCCCGTCCGACAGCCGAACGGCGCGCAACTACCTGGTCACGCGCGTGATCAACGAGACGCTCACCCGGCTGGACCCGCAGTATCCGCGCGCCCCGCGCGCGGTCCTCGCGCTCAAGTCGCGCCTGCGCCGGTAGCCGGGCGACGGAGGGGGTCCGGGTCGCCGGGCTCAAGCCGAGGGGGACGCCGGCCGATACTCTCCACGATGGAGTATCGAGCTCCCCAGCCGACGCCCCGCCCCTCACCGGGGCCGGGTGATGGACGCCGTGGGGGTGACGGCTCGCGCCCCGGCGGGTCGCCACTCTCTGACGGCGGCGTGGTCGCACGCGTGGTGGGGCAGCTCGCCACGCTCCTGCTGCTGGCGCTTGGGGCACTCACCGCCACGGGGGTGGCCGCGCAACCGCGCCTGTACTTCACCCTGGGCGACGGGCGCGAGCGGGTGCGCGAGGTGCAGGGAGCGCCCGACCTGGTGGAGCGGCTCCCGTCGCTCTCGCACGAGTCGTGGAGCTACGACGGCAGTGTCGTGACGTTCGATCCGGCATCGGGACGCGTGACGGGCTGGGTCGATGCCGCGCGCCGGCTCAAGGTGCGGCTCCTCGCCGGCGACCCGGGCGCTGCCGCCCGGCCGCGCGATCCGCGGGGCGCGGCGTCGCGCGAAGCGCGCGATCCCCTCGATGGTGCGCACCGCACGTCGCTCCGCCTCGGTGCCAGTCGCGACGAGGTGGTGCGCCGCCACGGCACACCGTGGGCCTACACACACGAAGCCAGTCCGCACCTGGCCTACCTGGCCTTCGGCCGTTCGGTCGTTCGCCTGGATGAACGCGACGACCGCGTGACCGGGTGGATCGTGCGCGACTCGTCGGTGCGGGTCGACGCACGCGACCTGGCGGCCGGCGAGCGGGCCATGGGCGTGGAGCGGCCACTCGCGATGCGGGAGGCCGCAGCCCCCGCCACGCTGCACGGCGTGGTGCGCTGGCGCGACGACGACGGCGACGGCGTGGTTGCGGCTGGCGAAGGGACGACGGTGACGATCGAGCTGCGCAATGACGGCCCGGGCGAGGCGCGCGACGTGCGCGCATCGCTCGAGGTGGAGTCACCCGCGCGCGGCACGGTGGTTCGCGACCGTCCGGGCCCCGCGACGATCGCGCCCGGGCGCACGCAGGCGCGCACCTTCCGCCTGGTGGCCGATTCGGCGCTGGATGCCAGCGAACTGGTGGCCGTGGTGCGCGCCGAGGAGGCCAACGGCTTCGACCTGTCGCCCGCCCTGCGCGTCCGCATCCCCGCGCGCGCCGCCGGGATGCCTCGGCTCATCGTACGCGACACGCGGCTGGACGACGCATCGCGCGACGGGCGCCTGGCGCCGCGCGAGGTGGGCGACCTCACCATTCGCCTGGCCAACCGCGGGACGGCCGCCACCCCGCCGATTCGCGGTCGCGTGTGGCGCGGCCGCGACCTCTTCCTGGCGGCCGGCGCCCGCGACAGCTTCGCGTTAGGTGCGCTGCCACCCGGCGGCGAGGCGACCATCACGCTCGCGGTCTACACCAACGCGCGCGCCGCCGATGTCTCGCTCTCGCTCGAGCTTGCCGACGCGGCCGGGCGGGTGCTCGCGCGCTTCCCCATCGCGCTCCCGCTCACCGACCGTCCCAGCGGCGTGCTGGACGTGATCGCCTCGCGCGACTCCGTCGACTCAACCAACACGCGGCGAGCGGGGCCGGGTCGCATGTCGATCGCCGACGTCGAATCCGCGCTCCCCCGCCCCGCGGCCTCGCGGCGCGCCGATGCCATCGCGGTCGTGCTGGGAGTGGAGCGCTACCGCTCCCTTCCCGATGCGCGCTACGCCGAGCGCGACGCGCGCCTGATGCGGCGGTATGCCGTCGAGGCGCTCGGCATCCCCGATGACGTCGAGCACCTGTACGTGCGCACCGGCTCGGACGTGACCGGTGGCGAGATGCGCAAGCTCTTTGGCGAGGGCGGGTGGCTGGCGCGGCGCACCACCGAGAACACCGACCTGGTGGTCTACTTCGCCGGCCACGGCGGTCCCGACGCGTCGCAGCGGTCACCGTACCTCCTCCCCTTCGACGCCGACCCCGCCTTCGTGACCGAGACCGGCTTCCCGCTGGCCGCGCTCTACGACCGGCTGGCCCGGCTTCCGGCCCGCTCGATCACCGTCATCCTCGACGCCTGCTTCAGCGGGTTGGGGCGCGACGGGCAGTCGCTGGTGGCCGGCACGCGCCCCACCGTGCTCTCGGTGGAGCACCCGGCGCTGGTGCGGCGACAGATGGGAGTGCTGACGGCGGCGCGCGGGGCGCAGTCGGCGGGTGACCTGCCCGATGTGCAACATGGCCTGCTCACCTACTGGGTGGCGCGCGGGCTGCGCGGTGACGCCGACGCCAACGACGACGGCGCCATCAGCTTCGCCGAGTTGGGGCAGTACGCCGAGCGTCGCGTGCGGGAGACCGCCGCGCGCCAGGACCGCGAGCAGCGCCCGCTGGCCATTGCCCGCGACTCCGCGCTGGTGGTGGCGCGGCTGGCCCCGCGGCGATGAGGCCGGCCATGCGACCGGTCCGGGGCGTTCGCGCCCGCGCCGCCATGGGCGTG
>CAZVDJ010000574.1:0-3626 GCA_964626245.1 uncultured Gemmatimonadaceae bacterium | reverse complement strand
GAGGTTCGCGTCGAGTGCGGTGGCCTGCGCCGCGGAGGTCTGCACGGCGGCAGCGACGAGCGCGATGCTGAACGTGAGGTGACAAACACGCATAAGCTCCTCCAAGTGATGTGCTCGGTACGGTAGCTACCTAACGTCCAAGCTCAACTGCCAACGAAGGAAATAGTGCGCGCGGAGCGCGCCCACAATAGATCGTTGGGGATCTTGCTCCACTTTCGTTGACAGATCGTAGGGAGTTACGCCGCACGCGCTTCGTAGTCAACGGGTGACTGAAAGCCAAGCGCCGAGTGCAGGCGCGTGTGGTTGTAGTAGCGAAAGAAGTGGCGCAGCGTGTGACGGAGTGCCGCGTCGGTCGGGAAGGAGACGCCCCGCACGACCTCCGCCTTCAGGGAATGGAAGAACGACTCCATGTGGGCGTTGTCACCCGGCCCGCTGACGCAGGCGCTCTGCTGGATGCCCAACGCCACCAGGCAGTCGCGAAACGGCGCGGCGAGGTACTCTGACCCGCGGTCGCTGTGGAAGGTGAGGCCCGGCGGTGGTCGGCGATGGCGCACCGCCGTCTGCAGCACTGCGCGCGTGACGCGCGCATCACGGCGCCGGCTCAGCGTCCATGCCAAGATGCGCCGGGAGTAGCGATCCATGACGACCGCGAGGTACCGCCACTCCCCGGCGACGGCGAGGTAGGTGATGTCGCCCACCCAGACCTGATTCGCGCGCACGACGGTCGCGGTACGCACGCGATTCGGATGCTGCTGGTAGAAGCGGTGGGTGCCCACCTTCCCGCGATAGCCCCGCACCGCCTTCGCCCGCAGGCCCGCCGCCTGCATCAGCCGGGCGACGCGACGCCGGCTTACCGCGCCGTGCGTTGCCGCCAGCAGGTGATGAATGCGAGGACTGCCGTAGCGCCCGTGGTGGCGCGCGAAGAGGCGCATGATCGCCGCGAGGAGCACTTGGTCCTGTTGCGCATGTGCGCTGCGCGGGCGGCGACGCCAGGCAGAGAACCCAGCGCGCGTGACCCCGTAGCGTCGACAGAGGCGCGTCACGCTGACCGTGGCGCGCTGGGTGTCGATGAAGGCGAACGCTTCCGCCTTCGAGCGGAACAGAACCGGATGGCTTTTTTTAGGAGGTCGTGCTCCTCCTGTAAAAGCGCGTGCGCGCGCTCGAGGGTTTGGAGCTGCTGCAACTCCCGGGACGGGCCAGCCGGGGCGCGGCGCGGGAGGCGGCCGCGGATCACGCCGTCGCGCACTTCCTTGCGCCAGCGCGAGAGCATGAAGGGATGGATGTCCAGGCCGGCGGCGACGGTCTTGACCTGCATGCCCGGCTGCTGGGACATGCGCACCGCTGTGAGCTTGAACGCGGTGCTGTACTTGTGAACCTTGCGAGGGCCTGCTCGCGCCATGGTGACACCTCCACAGTCAGTTAGGTGAAAGTGTCAACGAAACTGGAGCAGG
The DNA here is from genome assembly GCA_964626245.1 of uncultured Gemmatimonadaceae bacterium. Lineage (GTDB taxonomy): Bacteria > Gemmatimonadota > Gemmatimonadetes > Gemmatimonadales > Gemmatimonadaceae > SCN-70-22. The sequence continues at coordinate 2,175 of CAZVDJ010000574.1, read as the reverse complement.
ATCCGCCGTCTGCTCCAGCGCCAGTTAGGCTTCAAGCGCGGTGAAGCCCGTGAGAACGTCCTCGCGCCACGGCGCACGGTCTGCTCGCACGGCGGCCCAGGGCCCGGTCGGAGGCGGCCAATTGGAACGACAGTACGCAATGCGCGCCGCGAAGTCGATTATTGCATGCGGGTATCCGTTGAGGAGCAGTGCAGCCCGCAGGCCGTCCGTGGTCCACACCACCTCTACCTCGGAAGGGATCTCGCGATCCGTGATGCTGCGGACGCTATAGAGATGGCACGCGTCGAGAATCTCGCCCTCGCCGCCCCGCGCGGCACGGTCGCAGGCGTACACATAGCCGGTCTCGCCGTCGTCCTCGAACACTGCGGAGAAGGTTGTCGCGAGTGCATCGCTCGGGTATACGGTAGGATCACCCGGAAGAAAGGTCTGCGGCATGGACGTGGTCCTCGACTATGGCTCGCGAGTAGCTCCCTCTATTGAAGCCTAACGCCTTGCCGATAACCTGCGGGCGCCGGAGGCGACCGTCAGGTTCATCGGCTGGTTAGGCGACACGGCGCGACGCTTCAAGCGGTTCAGCCAGGACAGGGCGCATTCCGATGCACCCGTCCTGAAAGTCCCGCGCGACCTCGTAACGCTTCGCTACAGTGCAATGCGCCGCCCAGTTGTGAAAGCAACCGCCGCGGAGTACCCGCTCGTCACCTGGGCCTATATACGGAGTGCCGTCTGCGGGTATCACGCCCACGTCGCGCGAAAACACATCCTGGCACCATTCCCAGACGTTGCCCGACATATCGTAGATCCCCAACTGATTCGGCGCCTTCCGCCCGACCGGCTGGGTGTGATCCCCGTGCCGTCGATCGTACCAAGCCACGGCATCGATATCGTTGCTCCCACTGTATCGGTAACCGTCCCGCCAGTGTGGTCCGCCGCGGGCCGCGTATTCCCACTCGGTCTCGGAAGGCAGCCGGAATTCAAGCGGACGGCCGGCCTGCTCGACCAGTGCTGCCCCGACGGCGCTCTGATTCAGTTGCTGTAGGACGCCGCCAGCTTGCGTGAGACCGTCCCATGAGATGTTCTCCAGCGGCAATTCCGGACCACGGTTCACTGCGGGATTGGAGCCGGCCACGTGACTCCAAAGAGCTTGGGTAACCGGCACGGCGGCGATGAAGAACCCTTCGAGGTCGACTGACACCTCCCGCGACGGTTCCCCGAAGGTATACGGGACGCCGTTCGTGCCGGCAACGTAAACCACTACGAATTCCCGTTCCCGATCGCTATCCGACCAGCGGTACACGAGCGACTTCATGCGCTTCCTTCCGAGTACGTCTGTCGCCTAACGTCTGAGCTCAACTGCCAACGAAGGAAATAGTGCGAGCGGAGCGAGCACACAATAGCTCGTTGGTCTGTTGCAGCGCCCGTTAACCCGCAGGCGCGTTACTCGCTTGCATCGTCCGACACCTCGGGTCGGCGAAGAACGTGGCGCACCGCCGCGATGGAACTGAACCACGGATTCGGTTCGAGGCGGACTGCGGACGACAGCAGACTCACGAGCACCTGGCGAGCGTCGGACGCCGCAGGCCCAAGTTCAAAAGGCCCCGGCTCGTTGGTGACGCGCATGCCGAAGACCCGATGTTGAGAGCGGTGAGGGAAGCTGGGCTTTAGCTCCCGCCCGGTCTCGTCAAAGAAGCGGACGCCACCGGCCTCGAGGTCAAGCGACTCGAACTCCCGACGCGCTTCGCCGACGTCGGACAGCACGAGTGGCGATGGTTCGTCGAGCAAGGCGAAGATCATTCGACGGGATGGCCGGACGCGAACTGGCGAGATTTCAGAGCGTTCATCGCAACAACTGCTCCACGAACGAGAGATCGCCGAACATCCACGCGAAGGAATGAGGACCTGTCGGCGAGGGCGGTCGCGGTGGGCCGCGGGTTAACGTCCAAGCTCAGCAGCCGCCGAAGGAAATAGTGCGAGCGGAGCGAGCACACAATAGCTCGGCGGTCTGCTGCAGCGCATGTTGTGCCGCACGGGCGCGTCGAGGATGCTAACCCCCGAAGCGCCACGCGAGGAAGCCAGCGAGGCTTGTGGGACGGCGCGCGCCGGAGAGCGTGAGGTAACGAAGAAGGAGGCGCGGTCCGAGGCCGCGTTGCGCACCCACGGCGAGCGCGCCGCCGACGC
>CAZVDJ010000573.1:0-3627 GCA_964626245.1 uncultured Gemmatimonadaceae bacterium | reverse complement strand
ACACGTACTTCCTGGACCGCGCCACGCGCGACCTGGAAGCGTGGATGAAGACAACGGAGAACCCGCACTACGAGGGTTACTTCCTGTGGGGCGACCAGAAGCCCCATTGCTGGAGCGGTCCGGTGTCGCAGGCGCAACGCCTGAAGGAGATGGCGATGCACGGGCTGCGGCACATGCCGGCGGGGTCGACGGCGCCGTGGTGGAGATACTGAATTGGGGGACGGGAGACGGGAGACGGGAGACGGGAGACGGGAGACGAGAGGACGAGAAGACGAGAAGACGAGGGGCGCAGCGGACGAATCACCGAGAGGACACATGCGACGATTCTTGTTGGCACTGATGGCGGGGGGCGCGCTGGGGGCTGCGTCGACGGCGGCACCGGCGGCAGCGCAGGGCGGCTCGCGGCAGATCACCGGCACGGTGGTCGAGGAAGGGTCTAACGCGCCGATCGCGTCGGCGCAGCTGCAAGTGCGCGGCACCACCACGGGTGGCCTGACGCGCGAGGATGGCACGTTCACGCTACGCGTCCCGGCGGGCGACGTCGTCCTGGTGGTGCGCCGGCTGGGCTACCCGCCGGTGGAGGCCACGGTGCCGGCGAACGAGTCGACCGTGCGCATCGTCATGCGCAAGGACGCGCTCAAGCTCGACCAGGTGGTCATCACGGGGCAGGCGACGGGGATTTCGCGCCGCAACCTCCCCAACTCGGTGGCGTCGGTGAGCGCCGAGCAGGTCTCCAAGGTCTCCGCGCCGGCGATCGACCAGGCGCTGCAGGGCAAGGTGGCCGGGGCGAACATCTCGACGAGCACGGGGGCCCCCGGCGGCGGCAATCGCGTGCGCATCCGCGGCATCTCCTCGATCCTCGGCAGCGCGCAGCCGCTGTACGTCATCGACGGCGTCATCACCTCCGACGTCTCGATCGGGCAGGGGACCAACCTGGTGACCCGCGCGGGGGGGACGGCCATCTCGGCGATCACGCAGGAGGCGCCCGTCAATCGTATCTCGGACATCAACCCCAACGACATCGAGTCGATCGACATCCTCAAGGGGTCGGCAGCGGCGGCGATCTACGGCTCCAAGGCGTCGGGCGGCGTGATCATCATCACCACCAAGCGCGGCGCAGCCGGCCGGCCGCAGTTCTCGCTGCGCACCGGACTTGGCACCGCGGAACTCGCCTATCGGAATGGCCAGCGCAAGTTCCAGTCGCTGGCCGACGCCACCACGGCGTTCGGCCCCAACGCCGCGACGTACTACGACCCCAACCGCTTCATCGACTACGAGGAGCTCGCCTACAACAGCGAGCAGCCGGTGAATCGCGAGGCGACGCTGTCCGTGAGCGGCGGGTCGCAGGACACGCGCTACTTCGTCTCCGGCAACTTCCGCAAGGAAGAAGGGATCGTGAAGCGGACCTACTCGCAGAAGTCGGGGATCCGGCTCAACCTGGACCAGCGGGTGAGCGACCGCGTCGAGCTGCAGGTGGGAAGCGAGGTGCTGCGCACGCTGGGCGACCGCGGCTTGTTCGGCAACGACAACGCCGGCAACTCCATTGCCTACACGCTCACCAAGATCCCGTCGTTCCTCGATCTCCGGCGCAATAGCGATGGCACGTATCCCATCAACCCGTTCTACAACTCCAACCCGCTGCACACCATCGACCTGATCAAGAACGAGGAAGGCGTGTGGCGCAACATCTCCACGGCCCGCCTGACGTGGGACCTGTTCGCGACCAACAAGCAGGAGCTGCGCTTCGTCGGCTTCGGCGGCACCGACATCCTGAACCAGAAGAACGAGGTGTACTCCTCGCCGGTCCTGCAGTATGAGCCGCTCGACGGGCTGCCGGGGACGGCGACGGTGGGCAATGCGGTGAACGTGCAGGCCAACGTCAACCTCAACCTCGTGCACGTCTGGCGTCCGATCAATCGCTGGACGGCGACCACGCAGTTCGGGACGCAGTTCGAGCGTCGCTCCTATAACGAGTCGCGGTCGTCGGGGCAGAACCTGCTCGGCGGGCTCGAGGTCGTCACGGCCGGCACGGTGCGCGACCTGACCGAGAACCGGCTGCTCACGCAGGACTTCGGCATGTTTGCGCAGACCGAGCTGCTCTGGAACGAGCGCTTGTTCCTGACGGTGGGCGGCCGCGCGGATCGCAGTTCGAACAACGGCGACATCGGGAAGTTCTACTTCTTTCCCAAGGCGTCGGCGTCGTACCGCCTGCCGCAGCTGATGCCGGGGACGATCGACGAGGTGAAGTTCCGGCTCGCGTACGGCGAGACCGGCAACCAGCCGCTGTACGGCCAGAAGTTCACGGCGCTCGCCTCCTCGAACATCGGCGGGCTGGGGGCGTTCCGCATCGGGACAGGACTCGGCTCGGCGAGCATCCGGCCGGAGCGCCAGCGCGAGCTGGAGGGGGGCATCGACGCCACGCTCTTCCGCAACCGCGGGACGCTCGAGCTCACGGGCTTCCAGCGCAACATTTCCGACCTCCTGATCACGCGCACGCTCCCGCCCACCTCCGGCTACGCGTCGGAAGTGTCGAACGGCGCCGAGATGCGGGTGTGGGGGGCGGAGGTGTCGGCGTCGCTCATTCCGATCCAGCGCGGCTCGCTGTCATGGAACACGCGCGTGAACTGGGGGATGAACCGCAGCGAGATCACCAACCTGCCGGTGCCGGCGTTCCTGCTGGGTGCCTTCCAGGTGGGCGCCGTGCGCATCGAGCAGGGGAAGTCGGCAACGCAGCTCATCGGCAACGACACGCTGCCGCAGTCGCCGCGCACCCTCTATCCCAACGGCGTCCTCATGGGCGACGGCAACCCCGACTGGACGGGAGGGTGGTCGAACGAGGTGCGCTACGGTCGCTGGTCGGCCTTCGCGCTCCTGGACCGGCAGCAGGGCGGCATGCTGGCCAACGGCACGTGGCGGCACTACGACCTGGGGCAGAATTCGCGCGACTTCGACGCCCCGGGACCTGGCGGACAAAAGCTCGGGAACTTCCGGCGCAACACCTACCTGGTCGTCACGCGCATCTTCTACCAGGACGCGTCCTACACCAAGCTGCGGGAACTGACGCTCGGGTACGACGTACCGTCGGGGCTGGTGCAGCGCGTGTGGGGGCGTGCGCAGAGCGCACGTGTGCAGCTGTCGGGGCGCAACCTCTACTGGTGGACGAAGTTCCGCGGGGGCGATCCCGAGGCCCAGAACTTTGGCCAGGGGGGCGTGCCGGATGCCGTCCTGCGCAACCGTGAGCTGGCCGCGTATCCCGCCAGCCGCACCTTCTGGCTCAACTTCAACGTGGAGTTCTGATCCATGCGCATGCGACACACGACCGCCCTGCGGCGAATGATGGTGGCGGCGCTCGTCAGCGCGGCCACGTTGCTCGCCGGGTGCAAGGAGGTGACCGTCCCGAACTTCAATGCCCCGAACGTCGATGGGCTGCTCAACAACCCTGACGCCGGCACGGTGAACACCGCGGTGGTGGGACTCCTGGTCGGTGCCCGCGGGTCGGTGGGCACCTTCGGCCAGACGCTGGGGATCTTTGGCCGCGAGATGTACAACCTGGACCAGGCCGAGGCGCGCTTCGTCCTCTCGTGGCTCGTCGAGCCGCTGAGCCCGGGCGGTTTCGGCGTCGACATC
>CAZVDJ010000572.1:0-3630 GCA_964626245.1 uncultured Gemmatimonadaceae bacterium | reverse complement strand
CCCGAGCACTCCTCCACCCAGCAGCCCCGCCCACTCATGCGGGGCCGCCGGCGCGAAGCGGGCCAGCGCAGGGATCGTTGCCAGGGCGACCGCCATCATCCCCATCGACAGCACCCACCAACGCCCGAAGGCCGGGCGGCGCCCATCCCCTCCCGGCGCCGCCCAGAAGGCGGCGGGAATCGCGAGTGCCGCCAGCCACAACGCCGACCACCAGGCGTCGCGTGGCTGCAACGGATGCTCGAAGGGCAGGAGCATCGTCCACCCCAGCGCCACGCTGAACGGGACGTCACGGGCGGCGAGCGGCGCGCCGTCCGCGCCCAGTACCCGCGCGTACCAGTGCTTCCGCGCGACGCCGGCCTCCACCACCACCGGCGTCCCTTCGGCCGGCAGCGCGCGCGGAACGGCGATGGAGGGCGCCCGGACGCGCCAGTCGCGCGCCTTCAGGCGCGTACGGAAGACCAGGTCGGTCCCGTTGGCTCCCACGACCAGCACCTCCTGAAAGCGGCTCCCGATGCGACCGATGGCCGAGATGCGCCGTGTCGGGCGGCCGGCGGTGAAGGTGAGTCTGGCGTCGAAGTCGCCATCCAGCAATCGCTGGCGCAGCGGTTCGCTTTCGGGGACCAGGCTGTAGGGAACGTGAATCCCCTCCACCTCGAAGGCGTGCAGGGTGCCGCTGTACGGTTCGAAGGCCGGATGCTGGGGCGGGGCCCACTGGCCCCACAGTCCCATGATGGGAATCGACGGCTGCAACAGCGCCGCCGTCGCCGCCAGGACGGCCGTGGCCAGCGCGGCGGCGCTGACCGAGAGGAGCCGGGCCGTATCGCGCCCCGGCACGACCATCGCGCGCCAGTGCAGCATTCCCCCGGCGCCGAGGGCGCTGCCTAACGTGTTGGTGAGCAGGTCCGAGAGCGACGCATCGCGGCCGCCCACCACGGAAAACTGCAGCAGCTCCACGCCCAGCGAGGTGAGCGCCGACAGCAGGACCGCGTGGCGCCAGCGCAGGCCGGCGGCGCACAGCGCCGCGCCGATCGGCATGAAGAGGAGCGTGTTGAGGATCACGTCCACCCCTCCCAGGTCGCCGCAGACCAGGCAAAGGACCGGGAGCGGGATGGGGGTGGGAGGGGCGGGGCGCAGCGTGAGGATGGCGATGACGACGAGCCAACCGAGCGCGACGACTCGACCAATTGCCCGCGTGCGGCGTTGCGTCATTCCCCGCGACGCGACACTGATCGATACGGGGCAAGGAGTCGACAGGCGGTCTCCCGATCCCCGTCTTCACCCTCGTTCCTCAGTCGCAGCACGAGCGTCTGCTCCGGGAATCGCTTGAGGACCACAAAGTCCCGGCAGGCGGTCGCCAGCAGGAAGTTGTGCTCGTCCGACCGAACGCCGATGGGAGACGCGACGGCAAAGCGCGCCCGCCGCGCGCGAAGGAACGCGGCCAGCGAGAGCGAGTCTTCCTCGAGCGTCCGGTCCTGGTTGATCGTGCGGCGCCCCGAGTGGTAGTAGAATCCGCGCTCCTTGTTGACGAAGAAGACGGCGTCCCTGGGCGTCGTGCTAGCAGCCCACGAGGCCGCGTCCAGATAGGCGCGTGTCGGCCGGTCCCAGCATCCTCGGCTCTGCACGGGATTGTTCCGGTCGCACTCGAGCGCCGAGGCGATGCGAACGGCATCCAGGCGGAGTGCGCCGAAGGCGAGCAGCGCGACGAGGGTGACGAGGACCGGGACGCGCGCTCTCGGCGCCAGCCGCCGAAGGCCCACGTCGGCGCCCACGAAGATCGTGGTGTAGACGAGCGGCACGAGCGGATTGGCGAAGCGTTCGATCGCGTATCGCCAGACGAACAGGAGCGACGTGTAGCACACCGTGATGAGCGCTGCACCCGTCCACCGCCGGAACAACACGACGATGCCCGTCAGGCACGATGCGGCGATGGCGATCAGCCAGGCCGCGTTGTCCACCCGCGTTCCCCCGATGGTGGGGAGGGCGAGCACGAAGGGAAAGACCACGGTGCCCAGTCGCTCGGCGCGCGCAGGAAGCCGCTTGACCATCTGCAGGAGCATCCCGAACGGCGACTGGCGTGAACCCGAAAGCCCCAGGTCCGCGGTGTAGAGTCGCCGGTGCTCCGCTTCCGGCGCGACGATCGTCCACCCCAGCCAGGCCCCCACCGTCAACAGCGACGCGCCCACGAGGACCGCCGCATACCGGTAGCGGCGCCGCATCACCCAGTAGAGGAAGAGGGCGGGAAGCAGGAAGATCCCCGCCGATCGCGTGAGGGCCGCCATGATCATCGCCCCGCCCGCCAGCACCGAGTACCGTACCCCATCCTCCTCGTGCGACAGCGCCCAGAGGCCCAGCATCATGAAGAGCTTGAAGGGGGCCTCGGCCATCACGTGCCCGCTGTCCCAGAGCGACATCGGGTTGACGGCGAAGAGCGCCGTCACCACGAGGGCCGTCGTGTCGCCCAGGTGCCGGCGCACCGTGAGGAAGAGCAGGACGATGGTGATGACGGTGAAGAGCGTGTTGAGCGCCAGCAGCGCATCGACCGCGTCACCGAACGGCCAGCCGAGGAGGGCGATCAGCGCCGGGTATCCGGGCGGGAACCGGGCGTGGAACGGGGCCGCGATGTCCTGGATCTCCCGATAGGAGAAGTGGCGGAGCTCGCGCGCAAGGAAGATGTAGGCTACATCGTCCTCTCCCCACGAGATGGCGGGGATGCGGGCGAGCCACGCGAGCACGATGTGCAGGAGCACGATCGCCCCAACCAGGGCGAGCGTACGGCGCGACGCAGCGCCGGGCTCCACCACGGACTCAGGCGAGGGAATCCAGCGCATCGAGGAGCTTTGCGGCTTGGCGCGAGCGGTTGAAGCGCCCGTCGGCGTTCAGCGGAGTGGGGCGCTCGCCGCGGCGGAAGGCCTGGTAACGCGCCTCGATCGCCCGTGCCACACCCTCCTCGTCGTCGGGGGGCAGGACGTCTGCCCCCGAGTCGCGAAGGAGGCGCTCGGTCGCGGTGCCGGGATCCGACAGGATCAGGGGCCAGGCCGCCAGTTGCACGTACTCGAACACCTTGCCCGGGATGGAGTGGACGTGCTGCTGCGGGAGCAGGACGACCATGGCCGATGCGCGCACCAGGGCGAGCGCCTCGGCGCGCGGTCGCCTCGCGTCACACCGGGTGAACTCACCCACTCCGGCGGCAACGGCAAGGTCGAACAGCGGACGTCCCTCGTAGACATCGTCTCCCATGAAGTGCACCCGCAGGTCCCGTGGAGTGAGCTGCAGGCGTTGCACGACTCGCGCCACCGCCCGGAAGAGGATACGCGGGTCGCGACCGGAGTAGAGGCTGCCGGTGTGGGAGATGATGAACGTCTCGGGAAGTTCGGCGACGCCCGCGACATCGGCGTCGGCCCCGTTCATGACGGTCAGGAACCGGGTCGCGAGCGCGGGATACCGATCGGCCATGAGCTGCCGGCAGGAGTCGGTGTTGACCACGACGAGCGCGGCCCGGGTCACCGCCGCGCGCTCCTGCGCCGCGGTGAGGGCACGCCAGATCGCCCCGCGCAGGGCGGGGGGCTCCACATCGTCCGAAAACCAGGGGTCGCGCAGGTCGATGACGAGTGGCAGCCCCGTGGCCACGGC
>CAZVDJ010000571.1:0-3630 GCA_964626245.1 uncultured Gemmatimonadaceae bacterium | reverse complement strand
TGCGCCGCCCGGCGATCGGCCGCATCCTGACGGGGTCAGGCTGCGGCTCGTCGTCGAGGCCGCGGCACGACCTTCGCAGGGCGAAGGGAGATTGGGCTCGCGCCCTGGCGCGCGCACCTGGCTCCCCCAATTTCCGTGGTCCCCATCGTCGTGATCGCCGCATTCGCTGGTGTCGCCGTTGTGCTCGTGCTCGCCCTCGTCTTCGGGGTTGTGCTCCCCCGCAGGCGGCGGCGCGCGGCGCTGCGCGGCCCCATCCCGATGGTCCCATTCGGACGCGACGAGCGGGCCGCCCTGCCGCCCCGGCCCACCCGGCGCTCTCCCGTCGAGGTGGTCCCGATCACCCAGGAAGCCGCGAGCCACGACCCCTCGAATTCGCCGCCGCCAACGGCGCCGGCCATTCCGCTCGAACTGCGCGCCATGGAGCTGGAGGCGGCGGCCAACGAGGACCGCGTCCGCGTCTTCCGGATGCCTCCGCAGGCGGTCGACCGGCGGGAGTCGCCGCGCGACGAGCGCAATGCACCCACCTTGCGGCTGGAACGTCCGCACGAGGGAACGCTCCCGTTCCTCCCCGGCCGCCTCGAGGTGATCGAAGGGCGCGACGTGGGACACGAGGTCAAGTTCGTCCGCACCCCGGGCCCGGATGGCACCACGATCACCTTCGGCCGCAGCGAAGGGGCGCAGTATCGCCACGTGCAACTGCACGAGCCGACGGTCTCCCGCATGCACGCCAAGCTGGTGCTCGACGGCAAGAGCTGGTCGCTCGTGAACATGTCGGCCACGAATCCGGTGGTCGTCGTCGGCCTCGCGCTCGCTGGCGAAGGGTCGACGGTCGTCCTGCGCGAAGGCGACCGGATCGAGATGGGCGAGGTCGTCTTCCGGTTCCGCGCGAAGTAGCGAGCATTCCGCGCCACCCGGCGCGCGCGGCGAACCAACGCACGCGCGTTCTGCTCCGGGGCGCACATCCAACGCCGCGGCCAAGGATGCCGCGAGAGCGTGGCATCGACGCCACTGTCTGGCGCTCGACGTAACCGTCTCCCTAAGTTACGGCTGCTTCTCGCAGGCGCCGGCGAAACGCCGCCGCCACACCCGTGTATTTCCCGAGCACGGCGTCCCGCCCTCGCATGCGACCTCGTCCATTGACAGCGCCTCGCGTGGGCGCGGGCGACGGTCGCTCCCTTCCCCGGGGACCTCGCACCGGATGATCCGCGTCAGCCTCCTCAGCCTCTCGGTCATCCTCGCCACGCTGGCTGTTGCCATCGCGGCGATCCTGACGTGGCTGTGGATCGCCAGGCGCAAGCGCGACCAGGCGCTGCGGGACCACGGACGTCCGCTCCTGGTCATGCCGATGGTGGGGTCGCCGGACATCCCGCGCGCGCCACTCATGCGCGACGTCGTCCCCGCCCGGCGTTCGCCCATCACCGCACTGGCCGTGGCGGAGCAGCTCTCCGCGTCGGAGTACCAGATGGTGGCCGGGTCGCCCGAGGAGTCGCTCGTCACCATGACGACGGGAGAGACGCCGACCGGGAACGACGCGGTGCACGAGGCCGTCGCCGAGATGATCCAGGGGAGCGCGCTGCGCTTTCATCGTCCGGCGGATCACGCCCGCCCCTTCCTCCCCGGCGTGCTGCGCGTGAGCGAGGGGCCCGACGCCGGGATCGAGCTGCGCTTCGTGCGGCTGACGGGGAACGAGCCGCCCGTCGTCACCTTCGGCCGCAGCGAGGGGCCCCCCTTCCGGCACGTGCAACTCCTCGAGCCCACCGTGAGCCGGGCGCATGCCCGCCTCACGTACCAGGACGACGGCTGGTACCTGACCAACCTGTCGCGCACGAACCCGGTCCTCCTCAACCGCATCCCGCTGGTCGACGAACAAGGGACGCGGCTGCAGGACGGAGATCGCGTGGAGATGGGCGCGCTGGCCTTCCGCTACCTGTCGCGATGACCGACGGCGTCGCGCGGGAGACGGGGACGACCAGCGGCGGGTGGCCGCACGAGCTGGACACGGAGTACGAGTGCCAGGGCGAGCTGGGGCGCGGCGGGATGGCGGTGGTGTATCGGGCGCGCGAACGCTCCCTGGGACGCGACGTCGCCATCAAGGTCGTGCGCCCGCGCTTCCACTCGGACAGTGAGTCGGTCGCGCGCCTCGCGCGCGAGGCCCGGACCGTGGCGCAGCTGGAGCACCCGAACATCGTCTCGCTGCACGCGGTGAAGCAGCTGAACAACGGTCTCGCCCTGGTCATGCAGCTCGTGCCGGGGATGACGCTCAAGGCGGCGCTGGCGCGGGGCCCGCTGTCGTGCGGTGAGGCGGAGCTGGTGCTGCGCGACATTGCCCGCGCCCTGGCCTATGCGCATCGCTGCGGCGTGGTGCACCGCGACGTGAAGCCCGAGAACATCTTCCTGGACGAGATCACCGGACGCGCCCTGCTGTCCGACTTTGGCGTCGCGCGGTCCATCGAGGAAAACACGGAGCTCACCGCCACCGGCACGGCCATCGGCACGCCGACCTATATGTCGCCCGAGCAGATCGACGGCGGCCACCTGGACGGACGCAGCGACCTCTACTCGCTGGGGATGGTGGGGTGGGAGATGCTCTCCGGGCAGCGCCCGTGGGCAGGCGAGAGCCTCTACTCGGTCATCTACAGGCAGAAGCACGACCCCCTGCCCCAGCTCGACCTGATCCGCGGCGACGTGCCGCCCAAGCTGCAGTACCTGATCGAAGGGTTGATGCACAAGAACCCCGATCGTCGGTGGGCCAGCTCGGCGCGATTCCTCACACTTCTCTCGACCGAGGATGTGATTCCCGGGCTCAAGGAGTGGCAGGCGATGCAGCGCAAGCGCCGGCGCTCGGGCCCCTTCCGGTCGGTCACCCCGTCACGCGGCCCCGCAGTCACCCCGTCGGGGGGCGCGGCGCTGTCGACCGTTCGCTTCCGCCGAGAGGAGGGCGGCGACGCCGCGACCACGGTGCCGGCGCCCGATGAGCTGCAGGCGATTCCCATTGCCGACGCCGACGCAACGCAGCGCATCACCCCCAACCAGCCGTGGGGACCGGCGGTCGTTCCGCCGGTGGACGAGGCGCCGGTCGCGCCCGCCGGACGCGGGCGGATGGCGTACGTGGCGACCGCGATTGGCGTGGCCGCCGTGGTGGCGGTCGCCCTGTTCGCCCGGGAGCGTCTGGTGCGCCCGACACTGGATCCGAACACGATCCCGCTCGCCGACGCCCCGCAGGTGGAAGTGCCGGTGATTCCGTCTTCCGACTCCGGCGCGGCGGGGAGCCTTCTCCCGTACGACTCCGTGGCGACCGCCGCGGCGGGAGGGAGCGTGATGCCCGACTCACTGCTCGCGGGGCGTCCGGTCACCCACCTGGACTCGCTCCGCGCACTGGCCGCGGCGGAACTCGCGGGCCGCACCACGCCGTCCCCCATTCCGTCGGCACCGTCCGCTGCGCCCTCCTCGACGTCGACGGCCGGCGCAGTCACGCCGCCAGGCGCAACTCCGCCCGCAGCGCCCGGTACTGGCGCGCCGGCCGGAACGCCCGCCGGCGCGGCCAAAGGGGCGAATGCGCTTCGCCCCGGCGGGCGCGACACCAACGCCCCGGCCCCTCCAGTGGCGACGGTCTCGTTCGCGAACGACCGC
>CAZVDJ010000570.1:0-3645 GCA_964626245.1 uncultured Gemmatimonadaceae bacterium | reverse complement strand
ATGCCGTCCTGCACGTCGATGTCGTGCAGCGACCGGCCGGCGCGCGTGTCGCGCGACGTCCACGTCCCCACGCGCCGCGGGCGCACCGGGTCGTTGATGTCGATCACGTCAAACGAGCCGGTGCCGCTGTTGGTGAGGTACACGTGCGTCCCGTGTCGCGGATGCGTGTAGACGAAGGCCGAGTGCACCCCGGCGGTGACCCCGTCGGTGAACTCCGACACCGGCTTCGGGTGCGCCGGGTCGGCGGTGGAGGCGATCACGATGCCGTTCTTGCGGTCGGCGGCCCCCTCGCGCGTGAAGATCATCCACTTGCCGTCGGCCGTGACCATGATGTCGTTCACCTGCCGCGTGTTGGCCACGATCGAGTCGGTGATGACCGGCGCGGCCGGGTTGCTCACGTCGATCGCGTACAGCCGGTCGCCGCCCAGCGTCGTGCCCAGGTACACGTGCTTGCCATCGGGGTGTGCCCAGACCTCGCTGGTATGGAAGGCGGAGCGAGGGAGCCGCCCTTCCACCTTCGCCGTGCGCCGCACGTCGCGCGGCGCCAGCGTCACCACGGCGTCCGCGCCGTGCACGCCAAGCGAGGCCGTCACCTGGTACCGGCCGGGCGTGTAGCCCACGAACGCCCCCTCGGCGTCGATCGCCCCCTGGCCCGGCGAGAACGACCACGAGGGTGTCAGCCCGCTCACCTCACGGCCGCGCGCGTCGCGCACGGCCAGGGTGAAGCGGATCACGTCGCCCTGTCTCCCCTGCGGCCGGGTGGGGGTGAGCGAGACGGTGACCCCCTCGGCGCTCAGCACCTGCACGTCGACCGCCGACTCCACGCGCCCCGCGCGCGCGCTCACCGTCGCGCGGCCGGGCGCGACGGCCTGCAGCAACCCGTCATCGACCTTGAGCACCAACGGGTTGGACGACGCCCAGGTGACCGCATGGTCGCGAGCGTCGCCGGTCGCGGTGCGCACCACCGCGTCCAGCCGCAGGCGCTGCCCGGCCAGCATGTTGCGCACCGTTGGCGAGAGCGAGATGCGTGCTGGCGCCCCCGGGAGCAGCCGCACCTCGATGCGCTCCACCACCGGGCGCCCGCCCGGCGTCAGGGCGCTCACCGCCAGCGGGATCGTCCCGGGCGAACCGGCGCGCACCCAGCCCAGCGAATCCACGCTCCCCTGCATCCGTCCGCCTTGCACCTGGAAGCGGATCGTCGCGCCGGGAACCACCGCGCCACGCGCGTCGATCGCCTCCGCCGTCAGACGCAACGAGTCCCCCACGGCCACCTCGCGCACCGCCGGCGAAATGCGCAGTCGCGCCACCGTTCCCGGGGGCTGAGCGCCCACCTGAACGGCCGCGCCCGACCACGCGACGAGCGCCATCGCGACGGCCGTTCCGCCGCCAGGCATTCGGCCGCGCCCGTCGAAGCGGGCCGAGCGCCCGGCGCGCGCGCGGCCGGGGGGCGGAAAGGAGGGCGACCCTTGCAGGGGGAGCGACGGGGTTGGCATGCGGGAAACCTCGGGTCTCGGACGGGCGGGGCAGGGGGACCGGAGCCGGCCATGACATGCCCGCCGGGGCGGGGGGACGCAAGGGCGAACCCTAGCCAATCCGATCGGCGGGTCGGATCGTATAGCAGGCAGGATGACGACATCGACCATTCCGCGTGCATGACACGCTGGCCGGCACCGCCGACATCGATCCGCTCGTTCGCCCCGCGCGGGCGGGCGAGGGGAGGGATCGCGTGAGCGAGACGGTGACTTCCCCCGCCGAGGCGGCGCCGACGACGGTCGCACTCGACCGTCAGCTGGTGGTCCGCATGGCCAGGGGCGACGAGCAGGCGATGCAGGCGCTCGTGCAGGCGCACGGCGGCGTGGTCTACGCCCTCGCGCGCTCCATCCTGCGTGAACCGGCCGACGCCGAGGAGGTGGCGGCGGATACCTTCATGCAGGCGTGGCGCAGCGCCGCATCGTTCGACCCGACGCGGTCGAGCGTGGTGGGATGGTTGGGAGTGATTGCCCGGAGCCGGGCCCTGGACCGACTGCGCGCCCGCAATCGGCAGGGGCGGTTCCTGACCCACGATACGGAGTTCATGCAGGTGGAGGCATCGGAGGTGGCCCAGCCGGATTCCCTTACGCCGGATCGCGCCGCTGAGAAGGAGGAGGCGCGCACCCTGGTGGCCAGCGCGCTGCGCGAGCTTCCCGAGCCGCAACGGCAGGTGATCGAACTCGCCTACTTCGGCGGGCTGTCCCAGAGCGAGATCGCCACACGACTGGCGATGCCGCTGGGCACCGTGAAGACGCGAACGCTCGCCGCCATGAAGCAGCTGCGTGCACGCCTGGGCCCGCTCCTGCGGGAGGAGTTCGCATGAGCGACCGCAGCCATGATCCGACGGAACTGACGTTGGCGCCCGACGACGGCCACGAGGCGTGGATCGAGGCGTCCGCGGCGTATGCCCTCGACGCCCTCGACAGCGCCGAGCGTGACGCCTTCGAGTCGCACCTGTCCGGGTGTGCCGCGTGCCGGCGCGCCGTGCAGGAGTATCGCGAGGTGACCGGCCTCCTGATGCACGCCAGCAAGCCGCAGGAGGTGCCCGCGGGACTGGGAGCGCGCGTGGGGCGCATGGTGGCCGACGATCGTCGCGCGACATTGCGCGTCGTGCCGCGCGCGTGGCGGCCATCCACCGTCTGGCTTGCGGCTGCCGGCGTCGCCTTCGCGGCGGTGAGCGGTGTGCTCTGGCGTCAGGTGCAGGCGGAGCGGTCGCGCGTCACGGCGGCGGTGCAGGACGCGGCGCGCGAGCGCTCGGCCCGCGATTCGCTGCTCGAGAACCTCCGCGGCACGCGCGTCCACGTGGTGTCGCTCGCCGCGCCGGGAGGAGGGGCGCCGGTGGCGCGCGTCTTCTGGAACCACGAGCGCAACAACTACGTCGTGACCGCGTTTGGCCTTCCGCGGGCCCCCGAGGGACGCACGTACCAGCTCTGGGCGGTGGCCAAGGGGCGCGATCCGGTCTCGATGGGAACGTTCAACACCGACGCGAACGGCGTGGCCATGATCGTCATCCCCGTGAACGACGTCATCACCGGGCTGGGGGTCATCGACGTCTGCGCGCTCACCGAGGAACCGGCCGGCGGTTCACCCGGCCCCACCGAGACCCCTCGCCTGGCCGGCGAGTGGCGCCACACCGACTGACCGCGTCAGGCGCCGCCTGACGAGTCGCTGCCGTCGCGCGTGCCGGATGCCACCGGCTCGCCCGACCAGTCGGGGCCGTACAGCTCGGGACCGCACGACGCGCAGATGCCGTGGCTGAAGGTCGCGGTGGAACGCGCCGCGATGTACGTCTCCACCGCCTCCCAGAAGCCGCGATCGTCGCGCACGCGCTTGCAGCTCGCGCAGATGGGGATGAGGCCCGAGAGGGTGCGGACCTCCGAGAGCGCCTGCTGCAGCTCCTCATTGAGCGTGGCGAGCGACGCGTTGGACGCCGCCAACAGGCGCTCGCGCCGCTTTCCCTCTCGGGAGTAGAGGGCCAGCACGGTCGCCAGCGCGATGGCTGCGATCAGGATCGTGCCGGCCACCGACACCTGCAGGCGCTGCCGCGTGATGAGGAGCGCCTGCGCGGAGCGCTCGGACTGCAGCCGGCCGTTCTCGCGCTGCTGCTCGTCCAGG
>CAZVDJ010000569.1:0-3652 GCA_964626245.1 uncultured Gemmatimonadaceae bacterium | reverse complement strand
CCCCGCCACGTCCACGCCGGCGGCATCCGCGAGCCCCGCCTGCACCTCGGCCAGCGTCCCGGCAAGGTCGGCGTAGAGCAGCGTCGACTCGGCAAAGGCAAAGCGGCGCGCAATCGACTCCTGCACCAGGTCCAGCCGGGCCAGCGCGTCGCGTCCCGCCACGTCGGCCTCGTCCATCACCGCCGGGTCGGCGGCCGCCGCGCGCAGCCGGTCCAGTGCGTGCGCCAGCGATTCCTCCACCATGCGCAGCTCCGCCACCGTGCGGTCACGCGCCAACTGGTCGCGCAGCAGGTGGCTCAGCCGCTCCGCCTCCGACAGCGCGCTTTCCACGCGCATCAGCCCGCCCATCGCCCGCACCAGCGCGAGCCCGGCGGGAAGGATGCGCTTGGCATCGTTCAGGAAGCCCCCGTCGGCCCCGGCCAGCTGCAGCAGGCGCGACAGCACGCCCATCAGCTGCTGCCCCTGCGGCGAAGCCCCGAGCGTGGCGGTGAGCTGCTCGAGGATCACGTCCACGCGCGTCCCTCCGCCGGCAAGCATCGCCGTGCGCGCCTGCTCCAGCACGCCGCGCACCGCGCCGTCGATGGCGCGCAGGTCGAGCTCCTCCAGCAGCGCCACCATCCCCTCGATGTCGCCCACCAGCGCACCCGCGTTAGGGAGCGCGATGGGTGAGGCCGCCAGCTCAGCCGAGATGCGCTGCGCCGCCTGCGACAGCGACGAGAGGTCCACCTTGGCCGACGCCGAGATGTTGGCCACGCCGCTGGCATCGACCGGGACCCCGATGGACTCCAAGGCACCCGTCGCCCCGCGGAGGTCGGTCGTGAACGACGACACGAGCTCCGAGGGATTCAGTCGAACGCGCAGTTCCGCGAGCGCCACGACGGTGATTGCTGGGGGATGCCGGCAACGACATGGGGAATGCCGCGCCTGGTGCGCACGGCATGCACCCGCTTGCGCCGGCCCGATCGGGAGCCGGTGCGCACGCAGGAGAGGACGTCGTCATCATGACCTCCACGCGCAAAGCGGCGCATGAACCTTTCGGTTCATCAAGGAACCAGCGGCCGTCGCGATCGTGTCACGTGCGGCACATCACAAGGCCAATGGCCGAGCCTGTTTCCGTCGCGATGTGTGGGACGCGCGCGACAGAATTGCCATCGATTGGCGCGACTCGTATGCTCGTCTCCCCGGCGCTGCGCCGGCACCCGTGACTGCCCCCTCGCCGTCAGATGCAAGACGCCGTGCTCTCCTTCCAGCCGCTCGCCTTTCTGGCCGACGACCACGCGACGCTCGCCGTCCTGGTGGTATCGCCGGTGCGGCTGCTGCGGGATGGCATCGCGGAACTGCTGGGGCGCGGTGCGCCCGGCCGCCAGCCGCATGCCGTGGCGGGCGGCGAGGAGGCGATGGTGCAGCTGACGAGCGGCCCTGCCTGCGTGGTGCTGCTGGATGCCGGGATGCGCGATGCCACGGCCATTGCGCGCCGCCTGGCGCGGCACGATCGGGTGCGGGCGGTGATCGCCTTTGCCGTGGCCGACGACGTTGCCAACCAGGTGGCGCTGGCCGAGTGCGGCGTGCGCGGCTACGTGGGCCACGACGGATCGCTCGACGACCTGGAGGCAGCGACCAACGCCGCCCTGCGTGGGGAGCTGCATTGCCCGCCCACGCTCGCCGCCGCGCTGGCGCGCCGGCTGGCGAACGTGCGTGAGGGGCGCGCCGAGCGCGTGGAGGCGCTGAGCCATCGCGAGCGGGAGATCGTGCAGCTGGTGGACGAGGGGATGTCCAACAAGGAGATCGCCCGCCGGTTGCACATCGAGATGGCGACGGTGAAGAACCACATCCACCACATCCTGCACAAGCTCGGGGTGCAGCGGCGCGGCGAGGCGGCGGCCGCGCTCAGGCGGTGGCAGGCGGTGTAACTCGGCACAGGGTGATGCTCCCCGATATGGCGCGATGACGGGGGAGCCTCCCCTCTTCCA
Organism: uncultured Gemmatimonadaceae bacterium; assembly: GCA_964626245.1. Taxonomy (GTDB): domain Bacteria; phylum Gemmatimonadota; class Gemmatimonadetes; order Gemmatimonadales; family Gemmatimonadaceae; genus SCN-70-22. The sequence continues at coordinate 1,682 of CAZVDJ010000569.1, read as the reverse complement.
TAGGATGCAGGCGGACGCGCGGGTTCAGCTTCGGCTGAACCCGTTTTCAATCCTTGGGTTCATGCGCCCTGTCGCGGGGGCCGCTAGTCATTGCGCGTGTTTGCCCCTGCGAGCGGGATGCCCACTGGTATCGTCGTCCTGGGACCGGGTCCCCGGCTGCTGCGCGAGGTCTTGCGCGCCATGCTGCAGGACGATCCGTCGCGCACGGTGGTCGACGCGGCGGAGGATGGCGCGTGGCGAGGAGCCGCGGTCCACGGCGAGGTCACGCACGTCGTGGTTGGGACGCGCGACGCAGCGGCCGCGCTGGCGCAGTCGGTCGCGCCCCAGGGAGCCGTCGTCGTCGTCTCGGACGACGGGCGATGGGCGGGGCGCTTTGTGCAAGGGCGGCTGGATCGGGAGGTGGAGGAAGTGTCGCCGGAGGGGGTGCGGGGGTTGGTCTCAGGGTGACCGCACCCCGCCCCTCGCTTCACTCCCGCCCCACCCCCAGCGCATCCGCCACCCGGTTGATGTAGTTGAACCACGACGCGATCAGGGTGATCTGCAGGATGCCGCGGTCATCGAAGCCGGCGGCACGCAACCCTTCATGATGCGCGGGACCGATGCGCGTGGCGTCGCGCGTCAGCTGCACGACGTAGTCGAGCATCACCCGGTCCTGCGGTGAAATCGGCGCGCGCGTGTAGTCCTCCTCCAGCGCACTCACCAGCGCCTCGTCCAGCGTGATCCGACGCAGAAACTCTGCGTGCGAGGTGATTCAATACCGGCACCGATTGGTCACCGACACCATCGTCGTGATCATCTCGTGCTGCCGGCGGCTCAGTGGCAGCTCCGGCGACATCAGGACGCCAAAGGTCGAGAAGGCGTGGTACAGCGCGTCGGGAATCAGGCTGTGTGACGCCACGATCCCCGCCGTGCCATCGGTAGTCGGCTGCACGGGCTGTGCATACTCGGCGGGATAGAGGGCGCGCTGCGCCTCGAGCGCGCGGCGCAGCGGCTCGTCGGCCTCGGAGAAGGGAATGGTGCGGATCCAGGTCATCGGGGTCCTCCAGGGTAGTGATGGTCGGGGTGGCACAAGGGGAGAGCGACGCGCGGGGGCGCGGGAAGGCGCGACCGGGAGACGCCTCGCGCATCGGTGCGTTCGATGGCACATTGCGGCGTTCCCATTTCCCCCAGGGCAACACGTGAGCCGCAAGAGCATACTGGGTGAGTTCGAGCAGACGGTCCTGCTGGCCATCCTCCAACTTGGCGACGATGCCTATGCCCCAAGCATGGCACGGCACCTGGACGCCTCGATCGGGCGCGCCGTGTCGCGCGGCGCCCTGTACTCGTGCCTGAACCAGCTGGAGCGCAAGGGGCTCCTGCGCTGGCGCGTGGATGCGCCGACGCCGGTTCGGGCGGGGCACTCCCGCCGCTTCTACCAGGTGAGCGCCCGCGGCATGCGCGCGCTGCGACAGGCGCGTGAGAGTCAGCTGATGATGTGGCGTGGGCTCGAGGACCTGCTCGCCGCCAAATGACGCCCACTCCCGCCCACGTCCCGCACCCCCCGCGCTGGCTGGAGGCGCCGCTCCGGGTTGCACTCCCCAGCGACGCGCTGCGCGAAGCGATCCTGGGCGACCTGCACGAGGAGTTCCAGCTCGACGTCGAGACGCTCGGAGAACGCGCGGCCCGCCTGCGACACCTGTCGC
>CAZVDJ010000568.1:0-3653 GCA_964626245.1 uncultured Gemmatimonadaceae bacterium | reverse complement strand
CGAAGCTGAGCGCCGAGCCGGTGCGGGACGGTGCCTCACCCTGCAGCGCCGCCGAGATCGCCGCTTGCAGCTCCTCGGGCCACGGGACGTCGGGAAGGACCTCGGCCAGCGTCGCCGGCGGTTGCATGATCCTGGCCATCAGGATGCGCTCCGGGGTGGCTCCGCTGAATGGGAGCGCCCCGGTGAGCATCTGGAAGGCGGTGAGCGCCAGCGCATACACGTCGCTGCGTGCGTCCACCGTCTCGCCCACGATCTGCTCGGGGCTCATGAACTCCGGCGTCCCCACGATCATCCCGGTGCTCGTGAGCTTGGTGCCGCCGGCATCGTTGGCCTTGGCGATGCCGAAGTCCACCACCTTGCAGCGGTCCACCCCCTGATCGTCGGTGACGACCATGATGTTGTCGGGCTTGAGGTCGCGGTGCACGATCCCCAAGCGATGCGCAGCATCGAGCCCCTCGGCCACCTGGTACGTGATGCTGGCGGCGCGCGCCGGCGACAGGCGTCCCTCCTGTTCCAGGATCGCGCGCAACGACCGTCCCGGCACGTACTCCATCGCCAGGTAGACGAAGCCGTCGCCCCATTCGCCGAAGTCGAAGACGCGCGCCACCCGTTCGTGCTCGATGCGTGCCGCGTTGGCCGCCTCGCGGTTGAAGCGCGCCACGGCGCCGTCGTCCCGCGCGGTGGTCGTGTGCATCACCTTGATCGCCGCCTGCTGCGGCAGGCGCACGTGGCGTGCGAGGTAGACGCGCCCCATCCCCCCTTCACCCAGCAGCCGCTCCACGCGGTACCGGTCGGCGATGACGCTCCCCACCAGGTCGCCCGTGGCCTGCGACGCCATCAACGTGCTTCCGTCGTTTGGACAGAAGGCGTTGTCGTCGGCGTACTCCTTGCCGCACACGGGACAGGTCTTGGCCATCGGGACGGAGGGTGTCGGTAGGGAAGGAGCTGGGCGGGGGGAAGAAACGAGGGGCGAAGTGTCCGGCTCGCTATTGACGCTTCGGGTGGTGACGGACGACGTTAGTGTCGCCTTCCGGGGGGCCCGCACCGGGCCACGCACATACGCACTGCACGAATCCCGCGAAGGTCGACCTGAGGGCGGCCACGCCCCCCTCTTCCCTCTCGCGGAGCCCCTGCATGCGCCCCCCCTTCGCCCTCCCCTTCCGCACCGTGCGTACGGGCCTCGTATCTCGCGCGACGACCATCGCCGGCGTGATGGCCCTTTCCGTCGCGTGGGCGGCCGGGACGCCGCTTGCCGCGCAGGGGGCCGGCGACACGCGCCCCACGCTGGCGGTGTTGTACCTGACGAACGGGGCGATGGTCGACAACGCGTCCTACGCCCCGCTCAGCAAGGGGATGGCCGAGATGCTGATCACCGAGCTGGCCCAGAACAGCGCGGTGCGCGTGGTGGAGCGCGACCGGCTGCAGGCTGTGCTCGAGGAGCAGAATCTGCAGGGAAGCGACCGGGTCAACAAGGAGACGGCGGTGCAGCTCGGAAAGGTCCTGGGCGCGCGCCACATGCTCATGGGGAGCTTCGTCGTCGACCCGCGACAGAACATGCGCATCGACGTGCGGGCGGTGAACACCGAGACGTCGGCCATCGACTACGTGCAGACGGTGAGCGGGAAGTCGGACAAGCTGCTGGAACTCGTGATCGAGCTGGGGGCCAAGCTCAACGCCGGGCTCAAGCTCCCCGCGCTCAAGAGTGCGAGCCGCACGGCGCCGGCAGCCAAGAACCCCAACCAGTTCAAGGCGCTGCTGGCGATGAGCCAGGCACTCGAGGCGGAGGACACGAAGGACTTCGAGCAGGCCAAGACGCTGTACCGCAGCGCCATCGCCCTGAATCCGGAGATGGACCGCGCCCGCATCCTGCTCGCGTCGGTGGAGCGCACGCGTTAGGGCGGCGCCTCGCCACCCGTCAGGGAATCTTCTCGAAGCCGATCGCGACGCGGTCGTCGCGGGTGACGGTCAGGGTGCAGCGCAACCCCGACGTCCCCGAGCAGGCGCCTCCCCACCCTTCCAGCCGGCTCCCTGACGGGAGGACCGCGTCGATCGAGACGAGCGTCCCCAGCGGCAACGTCACCTTGCAGGCGCCGGTGTTCACGCCCTGGTCGCGCTGACAGAGCAGGGCGCCGTTGACCAGGACGTTGCCGCTCCCGTTGCCGCGCGGCAGCAGGTCGAGCGTCGCCGTCTGCGGGGGCGGCGGAGGCGGTGGCGGAGGCGGCGGCGCGTTGAAGGCGGCCTGCACCACGCGGTCGTCGGGCATGCTGAGGATGCACGCCCCCACGCCGGCGCAGTCGCCACTCCAGCCGCCGAAGTGCCCCGCCGTGGCAGGGAGCGCCCGCAGCTGCAGCGTCGTCCCCGCGTTGAACGTGAAGCTGCACTCGCGCGTCCCGCCGCCGGAAGGCAGCGCGCACCCGCCGGTGCCCGGCACCTCCACCATCCCCGCCTGGCTCCCCGACAGCCGCACGACAAGGCTCACCCGTCGCGCCGTGAAGGTGGCGCGCACGGTGCGCGCCTGCGTGAGCGTGGTGATGCAGGTGAGCCCGCCCACCTGCGCGCATCCTCCCGTCCATCCCGTGAAGGTGGAGAAGGGATCGGGCTGCGCCGTGAGCGTGACGCTGGATCCCATGGCGACGGAGCGCTCGCAGACCCCCACGGTCCGGCCGCCGACCAGGGCGCACGAGATCCCGGTCGCCACCACCTGACCGCCGCCGGTTCCCGCCAGGTCGACGATGATCCTGGGCTGCTCGACGAAGCGCACCGCGACGTGCACGTCGGCACCGGCGACCGTCACTCGGCAGCGCTCCCCCTTCGCGGTCACGCATGCATCGCCCCAGGCGGCCAGGAAGTTGCTCGAGCCGCCCGCGGTGTCGGCCTGTGCCGCCACCTCGATTTCGGCTCCCTCGGCAACCAGTACCTCGCACGTTCCGGAAGCCGCGCCCGCCGCAAGGCGGCAGTCGAGCCCTGCGGGCCCGGACACGCGCCCGCGTCCGTCGCCCGAATCGGCGCGCACGAGCAGGCGGCGCAGCTGCGTGAAGGTCGCGCTCACCTGGCGCGCCGCCGTCAGCGACACGGTGCAGCGCGTCGAGCTCTCGCCGGCGCAGGCGCCGCCCCAACCGGTAAATGCCGCATCGGCGGCCGGGCGCGCCTCCAGCACCACCTGCGTGCCGTGCGTCAACGCGGTCGTGCAGGCTCCGCGGCGGGCCAACCCTTCGGCGACGCAGAGTGCAGCGCCGTCGGCCAGCACCGTGCCGCTGCCGCGCCCGGGCAGGGTCACGCTCAGGACGCGCACGCCCAGGAAGCGCACCACCACGTCCAGCGCTCCCCCCCCGGCCGTCAGCAGGCAGGCGTCACCGGTCGCCGACTGGCAGGCGCCTCCCCACCCGTCGAGCGACGGTGCGGCAGCGCCGGTCGTGGCAGGGGCGTCAGCCGCGGCGTGCAACGTGAGCGTCGTCCCCTCGCGCAGCTCCGCCTCGCAGCGCCCGGCGCGCGAGGTACCGTCCAGCAGGCAGTCGATCGTCGCCGCCCCGTCGCCCCCGCTCACCCGGCCACGTCCGTCGCCGTCGCCGTGGACGTTGACGCGCCGCAGCGCGGCAAAGCGCGCCTGCACCTGGCGGGGGGCGTCCATCGTCAGGCGGCACGGCGCCTCGGGG
>CAZVDJ010000567.1:0-3662 GCA_964626245.1 uncultured Gemmatimonadaceae bacterium | reverse complement strand
GGAGGGGGGCTCCCACGTGTCCGGTTCCGGGGGCGGCCATCCCGGGGCCCAATCCGTGCGGCAGCGGGAGTTGGGACCGGGGCGAATCCGTCGTGGCGAGCGCCCGACACCATCGTGGGGGCGGCCGCGGCCAGTCAGACCCTTGATGGGTGCCTGCAGAAAATTCCGTTTGTCGTCGCCGACATTTCTTGCTACTCTGTCTCTGAACGAGAGTTCATGAACGTCACTCAGGAAGATTGGTGGGCGCTCTCGGGCCGCGAGCGTTGGACGGTCGGGATGGTGACCGTCCTGGCCTTTGCGGCGGCGTTCGCCGAGCCCCTGTTGGGGACCGTGCGAACGTGGTGGAGCGATCCGGAGGCGGGGCACGGGCTGTTGCTGGCCCCGTTGGCCATCTGGCTCGCGTGGCGAAAGGGCAGGGCCCCGGATGCTCGCGGCGCCCGCGGGTTGGGGGCGGCGATGCTGGTCGCGGCAGTGCTCTTTCGCTATGTCGCCGCGTTGGCGGCTGAGGCGTTCGTTGGTCGCGCCTCGATGTTCCTGGCGCTGGCCGGACTGGTGGTGTGGGGTTGGGGGATTCGACAGCTGTGGCACTGGTGGCTGCCGGTGCTGCTCATGGCGCTGTCGGTTCCGCTGCCGGACATCGTGATGGGGGCGCTGGCGCTCCCGCTGCAGTTCCAGGCGTCCAAGCTGGGCGCGGCGATGCTCGCCTCGCGCGGCATCCCGGTGCATCTGGACGGGAATGTGATTCGACTCCCCGGGCACGACCTGTTCGTGACCGAGGCGTGCAGTGGTCTTCGCTCGCTGACGGCGCTCCTGAGCCTGGGGGTGCTGCTGGGCGGGTTGCTGTTGCGTCAACCGGTCTCTCGGCTCGCGATCGTTGCGCTGTCGATTCCGGTGGCGGTGCTGGTGAACGGCGTGCGGGTCTTCATCACCGGTTTCCTGGTCGCGTTCGTCGACCCGAAGCTGGCCGAGGGATTCTCGCACATGACGGAAGGGTGGCTCCTCTTCCTCGTGGCCTTTGCGATCCTTGGGGCAATCACCTGGGTGGCGCTGGCGCTGGAGGAGCGGTGGATGGGGCGGGTGGCCCATGCGTGAGTGGCGGTGGTACCTGCCGGCGTTGCTGCTGACGGCCAGCGCCCTGCTCACCGCGTCGGCGCGCCGGCAGCAGGTGGCCACGCTGGCGCGGCCGCTGCGCGACGTTCCCATCGAGGTGGCGGGCTTCACGAGCGAGGCCCGGACGATCAGCGAGAACGAGCAACGGGTGGCCGGGATGACGGACTATGTCTTCCGCATCTTCGGGCAGCCGCGCGACTCCTCGCAGAAGTTCTCGATCTACGTGGGGTACTACGAGTCGCAGGCCACGGGGCGCACGATCCACTCGCCGCGCAACTGCCTGCCGGGGGCGGGGTGGCAGACGGTGGAATCGGGGACGCGCACGATCGAAGTGAGCGCGGGACGGGTGGTGACGGTCAATCGGTACATCCTGGCCAACGGTCCGCTGCAGGCACTGGTGTACTACTGGTACCAGGGGCGCGGGCGCGTGGCGTGGAGTGAATACGCAGTCAAGTGGGACCTGTTGCGCGACGCGGCAGCGCGCGGGCGAACGGAGGAAGCGCTGGTGCGGATCATGGTGCCGATCCCGCCGGCGCAGCAGTTCAATGGAACGGAATGGAGGGAGCGGCAAGCCCGTGCGGACGACCTCGCGTCCCGCGTGGCGGCCGGACTGGTCCCGGCGGTGGAGCACGCACTCCCCGCCTGGACGCTGCCGGCCACATAGTCGAGGTCACTTTCCCTGGCCTGGGAAGGAGTGAGTCGAAGGATGCAGAACATCTTCCGTGGGGCGCTTGCAGCTGCCCTGGTCGTGGCCGCAGTGGCCGGTTCGCCCGCAACGGCGACGGCACAGGCCAAGGCCGGCAAGGCTCGCAACACGGCACCGTCCACGAGCGTCACCGTGGCCGACGGCGGATGGAAGCGCGAGGTCAGCGTCTCCGTCCTGGGCGGCTACGCACGCAGCGGCGCGCAGCTCTACTGGTTCCCGGATCCGTTCGATCCGGTCAGTGGAATCTTCGCGCCCAGGACGCGCGTGGCCGTTGGCCCCGCGTCCGCTGGCACAGGCAACCGCCTGTGGGCGGCCGACGCAAACTCCACCGTGCTCGGGCGCTTTGTCCCGGGCCAGGAGCTGTACTTCGGGCTCTTGCTGCCCGGGGACAGTTGGGTCTTCTCGGGGGCCGTGAATGCGCGGGCGGTCGGATTGCAGGAGCTGTCGGCCGTCCGGCCCGCGCGACTGCTGGTCAACAACCCGGCGCCGGTGCTGGCGGGGGTCGACTACTCGTACTACGGGTGGGGGATCTACGCCAACAACGGCAACGTGGACTACAACGACCTGGTCTTCATGACGTCGGAGGCGGTGGTGACGCCGGAGCCGGCCACCATGACCCTGCTGGGGCTCGGGCTGGTTGGTCTGGGTGGCGTCGGCTATCGGCGTCGCCGGAAGGACGCGCGGTAGGCTCGGCGACCGTTCGGGGAAGGCAGGCCGGATCGGTCACCGGCTGCGACAGTCGTTGGCTCGCACAAGGCTCGGGGCGCCACCTCATCGGTGGCGCCCCGACTTGCGTCTACGGGGAGCCTCTCCACCGCGGAAGGCGCGGCGGGGCTCAGGCCCGCGGGGGATCGGCCGATACTTCTTTTCGGAAGTCCCGGTCGCCGGGGGCGCGCGCCATTCCCCCCGATCGTCCGGGATGCGACTCGACACGCGATCCTCATCGCTCATGCGTTCCACGACTCCCTCGACCCCTGGTCTTCGTGCGCGGCAGTTCGCCGCCCCGCGTCTCGCCATCCTGGCGCTACTCGGGACGACCACGCTCACTGCGTGCGGCAAGGAGGTCGTCGCGTCGCCCACGCCGGGGTCGCTGATCCTCGTGCAGGGAAACAACCAGCAGGTGCAAGGCGGGAGCGAGCTCCCCAATCCGGTGATCATCCGGGTGCTCTCGGCCGAGGGGTCGCCCATTGCGAAGCTCCCCATCGGGTTCAGCGTCGTGCAGGGCGGCGGGTCGGTGAATCCGGGGAGTGCGCCGAGCGACGAGAATGGGGAAGTGAAGGTGAAGTGGACGGTCGGGCCTAACGAAGTGGCGCAGCTGTTGCGCGCCTCGGTGCCCGGGGTCGAGGCGGTGAACGTCACGGCCATCGCGCTCCTCCCGTCCGACGTCATCATCGCGCAGGGCAACAACCAGATGGCGAAGGCGGGCGGACCGCTCCCCAACCCCATCGTGATCCGGATCGTCGGCCCGGGGAACACCCCCATGAAGGGGATCCCGGTGGCCTTCCAGGTGACGGCGGGGGGAGGTCTCATATCGCCGCAGTCGGCGATCACCAACGCCCTGGGCGAGGTCACGGCACGCTGGACGCTGGGCGGAACGGCCGGGTCCAACTCGCTCGCCGTCTCCAGCGGTTCGTTGCAGCCGGTCAGCCTGCTCGCCATCGGGCAGTAGCGCGTCCGTCCGTCGGGCGCGCCAGGTCAGCGCCCGGGCCCGAGCCGCGCGCGTTCCGCGAGGATCGTCGCGGGGTCGTCGCTGAGGATCCCGCGCACCCCCGCCAGCCACAATCGCCGGGCGTGCGAGGGCTGGTTCACCGTCCACACGTGCAGCGGCACCCCGGCCGGCGCGGTG
>CAZVDJ010000566.1:0-3663 GCA_964626245.1 uncultured Gemmatimonadaceae bacterium | reverse complement strand
CGGGGTGCGCTCACCAGACGTGCACGCCGCGACGCGGCGCACCGCCGGGCGCCCCGCCAGCACGGCGGGGCTGGTGGCCGACAACAACACCACGGTCTACGCCGTGAACGGGATCTACCGCCTCAACGAGTACCTGAGCGCCGTCGCGACCTACGGCCGTGGCTTCCGCGCGCCCAACCTCATCGAGCGGTACTTCTCGGGCCCATCCACCGACGGCACCGCCATCCAGATTGCCAACCCCGCGCTGGAGCCGGAGACGTCGGTCAACCACGACATCGGCCTGCGCCTCAACTACAAGCGCGTCGATGCGGAGTACTTCTACTTCCGCAACAACCTGAAGGACGGCATCCTGACGCGCCCCACCGGGCGCACCTTCGGCCGGCAGGCGGAATTCCAGAACATCAACGTCGAGCGGCTGCGGACCTTTGGGCACGAGGCCTCGGTGCGCGTGGCCCTTGGGCTCGGCGTCGACGTCACGGCCAACTACACCAAGCTGGAGACCAAGAACCCCGACAGGCCGGACATCCCGGTCGCCGGGACCTTCAGCTCCAAGCTCAACGCCGCGCTGGGGTACCGCCCCCTGGGCGGGCGCTTCTGGGCCGAGGGCGCCGTGCGCCACCAGGGGCGGCAGCAGGACATCAACCTGGGGACGAGCCCCATCGGCGCCGTCCTCCCGTCGTTCACCGTGATGAACCTGCGCGGCGGCGTGCGGCTGGCGACCATCGGCGGCCGCGCGCAGGACGTGGCACTGGCGGTGAACAACCTGGGCAACAAGCTCTACGCGGAGGCAGCCAACAGCGCCTTCGTGCGGCCGGAGCCCGGACGTCACGTGGTGCTGTCGGTGCGCACGAGCTTCTGACGCAGCCGCTGTGCACGGCGGCGTGATGCCGTGCACGGCGAGACGCTCGGCAGCGGGGGATCATGACGCGGACATTGTCATGATCCCCCTTTGCCGTTAGCGTATCGGCACCCTTCGCACGGAGGTGTTTGTGTTCTCCCGTACCGCCGTCGGCTGCGCCGCGCCCCGCGCGTCCTGAGCTGACCACAGGCCCGCCCGGCGGGCCACCACGCGCCACAGCAGTGGCGTGAGTGCCTCTCGGCCATCTCGGACGAGGGCTCCTCGCGCCCGGCAGGGCGCGCACTCCACGGACGTCGCGGGGCGCACCACTCAGCGCCCATTGCCGGTGTGCTTCGTGCACCGGACCGAACTTCACGCGCGCTCCTGGCGCGCCGCGACCTTCCTACCGTGACGACAATCCGTGCCCGCGTGGCCGCGGTTCACCGCGCCTCGCTCCAACTATTGCATGACGGGGCGCTGCATCGCGCCCGACTGGCCGCCTCCCTGGCCGACGCCGAAGACCCGCTCGCGCGACCAGGCGTGGGCGACTGGGTGATGGCCGAAAGCGACGACCCCGCGGACGACCTGCGGGTGCTGGAGGTGGAGCCTCGCCGTTCGATGATCGTGCGCCGGGCCGCGGGCGACCGCACGCAGCCGCAACTGCTCGCCGCCAACGTCGACACGGCGCTGCTCTTCGGCCCGCTCCCCGATGACGTGAGCCCGCGCCGCCTGGCTCGCCTGGCCGCCCTGGCGTGGGAGGGTGGTGCCACGCCGGTGGTGGTACTGAGCCGTGCCGACCTGGCCGACGCCGCCACCATCGCCGAGGCCAGGCGCGACGTCGGCGACCACCTCCCCGGCGTCGAGATCGCGGTCACCTCCGCGGTGACGGCGGACGGCATGGCCGAGCTGGCGCCGTGGCTCAGGGCCGGCACCACCCTGGCGCTCCTGGGTCCGTCAGGTGCAGGAAAGTCGACGCTGGTGAACGCGCTGGCGGGTGAGGAGGTGATGGCGCCCGGCGAGACCCGCGCCGATGGGTCGGGGCGGCACACCACGACGCATCGTGCCCTCATCTCCCTCCCCAACGACCTGATGGTGATCGACACGCCCGGGCTTCGCGAAGTCGGCATGTGGGTAGGGACACAGGGGAGCGCGCATGTCTTTGGCGACATTGCGGCGCTGGCCGAGGGGTGCCGCTTTGGTGACTGCGCCCACGAGGGCGAGCCAGGGTGCGCCGTGCGCGAGGCGCTGGCGCGAGGCGAACTCTCACCCGATCGATTTGACCAGTGGCAGCAGCTGCAGCGCGAGGCGCGCCGCGCCGAGCGCACCGTGCACGAACAGCGGCGACTGGAACGCACGGGGAGCCGGGCCGCTCGGCGGTTCTTCAAGGATCACCCGAAGTGAGGGCGTCGCACGGCACGCGCGCCGCGATCTCGCGCGCCGACCGCGCGGGACCGCTCGCGCGAGCGCGCCCCTCGGGACACATTGGCGCGCGTCCCCCTCCGCCTCGTCCTTCACCAAGCGTCTCATGCCTCGGCGTTCTTCCGTCCGGTGCGTCACCGACCTGGCATTCCTCGTGGCCCTCGCACTGCTCGCGACGGTCGCCACACGCCCCTTGTGCGCGCAGCCCTCGCCGGCCGTGGACCAAGCCGAACGTGCCGCTGCGCTGGCTGTCGCCGACTCGGCGCTTGCCGCCATCTCGCGCAACGACGTGGTAGGCTTCACCGACCTGATGCTTCCCGAGGCGGTGATGTTTCCCACGAGCACGCGCGAGGGCGTGACGCGTTACGCCGTGCGCACGCGGGAGGCCCAGCGCGCCGCCCCGTTCCCGGGCACGGTGTCGGAGCGTGGCTGGAACGCAGAGGTGCGGGTGAGTGGGGCCGTGGCGATGGTCTGGTACCCGTACGACCTGTACCTCGACGGCAAGTGGTCACACTGCGGGGTGGACATCTTCACCCTCGTCAGGCACCAGGGGCAGTGGCGCATCGCGACGATGGCGTGGAGCGCCATCCAGCCCCCGGCGTGCGAGAAGCACCCCAAGGGGCCACCGCCAGGCGCAAAACCGTGACGGAGCGCCTGACGAGGCGCGAGGCCGCCCGTCGCACCGCGGCGCTCCTGGCCGCCGCCGCGGGCGCGCCCCGCGTGCTTGCCGCGATGGAGCACGCCGAGGGCCGGCAACCGCGCGAGCTGGTGGTGCGCGGCGGGCGTGTGGTGAACGCCGACGGCATCGCCACCGCGGACGTGCGCGTGGTGGGAGAGACGATCGCGGAAGTGGGGCCCCGGTTGCGTCCGGGCGCCGGGGCCACGGTGATCGATGCGCGGGAGCGGCTGGTGATTCCCGGTGGCCTGGATCCGCACACCCACCTGCACCCCGGCTTCGTCGACGACCTCACGACGGGATCACGCGCCGCCCTGGCCGGCGGGATCACCACCGTCGGCACCTTCGTCAACCCTCGGCGCGACGAATCGCTGACGGCAGCGCTCGACCGGATGGAGGCGCTCATCCGGGAACAGGCGATCGCCGACCTCATCCTCCACACCGTCATCACGCCGCCGCGCACCGAGGTCATCGACCAGCTGGCCATGCTCGTCGCGCGGGGGCAGCCGAGCGTGAAGGTATTCATGGTCGGCGCCGACTTCGGCGCCAGCGTTCCGGCGCTGCTCCAGCTGCTCGAGGCGGCGCGCGATGCCGGGGTGGTGACGCTGGTGCACTGCGAGGACGGCGCCATCCTGGCGGCGGCGGTGCGGCGGCTGGAGCGCGAAGGGCGCACGACGCTGGCCGCGTACGCCGAGAGCCGGCCGCTGCTGGCCGAGGTGTCGGCGACGCA
>CAZVDJ010000565.1:0-3669 GCA_964626245.1 uncultured Gemmatimonadaceae bacterium | reverse complement strand
AGGCGCGTCGCCGCAGGGCGATCCCTCCCGCGCCCCCCGCCCCGGCGGATTTCCCCCCGATCGAGCCCATGACCGACTCATTTGCCGAGCTCACCGCTCGCGTCCCCCGCAACCGGCAGGTGTATGCGTCGGTGCTGGAGACGATAGGCTGGACCCCGCTGATCCACCTCACACGCGTGACGCGCGGCATCCGGACGCCCGTGTACGGCAAGGCGGAGTTCTTCAATCCCGGCGGTTCGGTGAAGGACCGCATCGGGCTCCCCATCATCGAGCAGGCGGAGCGTGAGGGAAAGCTCAAGCCCGGCGGGGTGATCGTGGAGGGGACGAGCGGCAACACGGGGATCGGGCTGGCACTGGCGGCAGCGCTCAAGGGCTATCGCTGCATCTTCACCATGCCCGACAAGATGTCGCAGGAGAAGGTGCGCCTGCTCAAGGCCTTTGGGGCCGAGGTGATCATCACCCCCACGGCGGTGCCGCCGGACCATCCGGACAACTACGTGATGATGGCCAAGCGCATTGCCGCGGAGACGCCGAACGCGGTGCTGGCCAACCAGTTCTACAACGCGGCCAACCCCGACGCGCACGTGGCGACCACCGGGCCCGAGCTGTGGGAGCAGACCGAGGGGCGCATCACGCACTTCGTGGGTGCCGCCGGCACCGGCGGGACGCTCACTGGCGTGGGCCGCTACCTCAAGTCGCGGAACCCGAAGATCCAGGTCATCGCCGGGGACCCGCAGGGGTCGATCCTGGCCGAGATGTGGCGCAGCCAGGGCGAGGGTCATCCGGTGGGGGCGCCGTACAAGGTGGAGGGGATCGGGCAGGACAAGGTGCCCGGCACGCTCGACATGACGGTGATCGACGAGTTCATCACCGTCAGCGACAAGGACGCCTTCTCCATGGCGCGGCGCCTCACGCGCGAGGAGGGGCTGTTCGTGGGCGGCTCGGCGGGGCTCATTGCGCACGCGGCGTTGAACGTGGCGCGGCGCATCAACGACCCCGATGCGCTGGTGGTGACCTTCCTGTGCGACACGGGCGAGCGCTACCTCTCCAAGCTGTACAACGACGAGTGGATGCGGGAGAACCAACTGCTGGAAGCCGACAAGGCGACCATCGGGCAGGTGATCAACGTGAAGCCGGGCGGCGTGCCGGTGATGGTGAGCACAGCGCCGGGCGCTCCCGTGCGCCAGGCATTGCGCCTGATGACGCTGCACGACGTGTCACAGCTCCCCGTGATGGACGGCAACGTGTGCGTAGGGTCGGTGACGGAGCACACGCTGGCAGCCCGGGCGCTGGAGAACCCGAAGCTGCTCGACGCCACCGTGGGCGACGCAATGGACCCGCCGTTCCCCATCATCGACGTGAACACGCCGGCCGACAACGTGGCCAAGCTCCTCTCCAAGACCAACCCGGCAGTGCTGGTGCAGGCGAACGGCCAGGTGCAGGGGATCGTGACGCGGGGCGACCTGCTGCAATACCTGATGGGGCGATGAGAGTCGAGACGGGAGACGGGAGACGGGAGACGGGAGGGCGCCGATGCGAGTGACGGTGCTGATGGGGGGGACCTCCGCGGAGCGGGATGTGTCGCTGGCCTCCGGGTTACGGGTGGCGGGCGCGCTGCGTGCGGCGGGGCACGCGGTGCGCGTGGTGGACACGGCGCGCGGGATGCTGTCGGAGGGGGACGAGCAGGCCATGCTGGCGAGCGGGCGCGTGGTGAAGACCGCGCCACCCGACGTGCAGGCGCTGGCGGTGCAGAACCGGCAGCTCCCGGCCACGCTCGACCACCTGGCCGAGACCGACGTCATCTTCCTGGCCCTCCACGGCGGGACGGGGGAGGACGGGACGATCCAGGCGCTGCTGGACCTGACCGGCGTCCCGTACACGGGGAGCGGACACCTCGCCAGCGCGCTGGCGATGGACAAGGATCTCTCCAAGCACCTGTTTCGCAGCGCGGGAGTCCCCACCGCCGACTGGCTCATGGCGCCGGTGACGGTGGAGCAGGTCTCGACCGGGCTGGGCTTTCCGGTCATCGTGAAGCCCAGCAAGCAGGGGTCGACGGTCGGCCTCACGCTGGTGCGCGAGCCCGAGGCGCTGCAGGAGGCGATCGCGGAGGCCTTTCGCCACGACGACGAGGTGATGGTGGAGGCGTTCGTGCCCGGACGCGAGTTGACGGTGGGGATCCTCGGGGGGGAGGCGCTCCCGGTGGGCGAGATCATCCCCGTGAAGGAGCTGTATGACTACGAGTGCAAGTACACGCCGGGGATGGCTCGCGAGGTCTTTCCCGCCGACCTTACGCCTGACGAAACGACCGAAGTCCAGCGATTGGCGCGCCTTGCGTATTCGGCGCTCAAGCTGGGCGGCTGTGCCCGCATCGACTTTCGCATGACACCCGACGGGCGCTTCTTCTGCCTGGAAGCGAACACGCTGCCGGGGATGACGGAACTGAGCCTGATCCCGCAGGCCGCCGCGGCGGCGGGGATCGATTTTCCCACCCTGTGCGACCGCATCGCCAAGCTGGCGGTCGCTTCGCGAGCATCGAGCTAAATGGGGACGAGACCACCTCTGGCTGCCGCCCTCGCGGGAATTCCCGTGGGGATTCAGCGCTCCGGCGTCTGGGCAGGGCGCCGGCAACTGATGATCCGCTTTGCAGGGCCCGCGGAGACGGCGACGATGTACACCTCCGACGCGCTGGCGCGTGAAGTGGGGCGCGGGCTCAGCCGTTCGCCCGTGCACTCCGTGTGCGTGGCCGGGCGCGATGCGCTGGCCAACTCGGAGTTCCTGGAGGCGGCGCTCCAGGCGCTGGCCACCAAGGTCCCGGTCGTGCTGGACACCGATGGGCAGCGCCCTGAAGCGATTGCGGTGCTTCACCCGTATGTGCAATTGGTGCAGGTGTCGCTCGACGCGCCTTCGCCCGAGGCCACGGTGGAGCGGGCGATGGAAACCGTGCGGGCTGCGGCGCACGTAGGATGTGCGCACGCGATGGCCGTGAACGGGACCGACGAGGCGAGTGACGCCGATTACTTACAGATCGTCGAAAAAGCGCACGCCGCCAGCGCCGCCGTGGCCATCGTGATCCATCCGGGCCCGGCGACCGAGCGGGGGGTGCTGGACCGGCGATGGAGCGTGCTGGTCGAACATGCCATGGCGCGGCACCCCGACGTGCGGGTGGCGCTCCGGCTGAACGGCCCGGCGACGACGCGCTAGGCGGGACGGGCCGATGCTCGGGGCGGGAACGCCCCGGCGAACGACGGTCCGAGGATCGCGGACGGAACAGTTGCCCGCGGTCAACGATAGATATAGCTGTAGGTTGCGCAGGACCTTTCGTTCGCTCTGCCGACGCCCATGGGCCTCACGTTCACCGACGAAGCCGAGTCGCCACGCTTCACCAAGGCGGTGCAGTGGTTGATCGCGATCAATGTCGCGATCTACTTCCTGCAGCTGACGGTCGTTGGTGCCCAGAACATGCTCCCCGCGCTCGGCTTCCAGGCCGACAATTTGTCGGGGGCGTGGTGGACGATCGTGACCTACATGTTCGTGCACGGGGGCTTCTGGCACCTGGCGCTGAACATGTACACGCTCTACCTGTTCGGGCCGCGCGTGGAGCACGCGTGGAGCGCCGGTGAATTCACGCGCTTCTACCTGCTGTGCGGACTGGGCGGGTGGTTCTTCCAC
>CAZVDJ010000564.1:0-3671 GCA_964626245.1 uncultured Gemmatimonadaceae bacterium | reverse complement strand
GCCTGGGGGCTGGCGGCCGTGGACGGGTGGGCGCGCGCCAACCTCGAGGGCAACCTGGCCTTCTGGTGGGTGTGGGGGATGGACCGCGCCACGCTCCTTGCGGCTGGCGGCTTCATGACGGCGACCATCGCCGTGCTGGGCGGGGTGATGGCGGCGCGCGCGACCTCGGCGCGCTTCACCGACGTGCTGCGTGACGGCGGCGCGCGCGCCGGCGAACGCGGCGCGGGGCGGGTGGCACGCGTGCTGGTCGCGACGCAGGTGGCGACGGTGACGGTCCTCATGTTCTTCGGCGTCCTTTCCGGGATCGCCGCCTACCGGATGGGGCACATCCGCGCCGGCTTCGACACGCGGAACCTCCTGGCCAGCGCCGTGGAACCCGACCCGGACCGCTTTCCCACGCCGGCGGCGCGACAGGACTACTGGCGCCGGCTCACCGAGTCGATGCGCGGGTGGCCCGAGGTCAGCGACGTGCTGCTGCGGACCCGCCTGGGGGCCGCGAACGCCGCCAGCGGCGGGGTGGCCTTCGCCGATGGGCGCACGTCGGGCGCCGCCGTGCAGCCGCGCGCCTGGATCCATGGCGTGATGGGGTCCCTGGAGTCGCTCGGCGTCCCGGTGCTGGAGGGACGCTCGTTAGGCGTGGCGGATCGCGCGGGGCAGGCCGGCGTGGCGCTCGTGAGCCGCGCCATGGCCCAGCGCCACTGGCCCGGCCGCTCCGCGGTGGGGGCGCGCATCCGGCTGGCGGGGCTGGGCGACGGAGACGGGGAATGGCGCACGATCGTGGGGGTGGTGGGTGACGTGGAGTACGGGGAGGAATTCTCGCGCGACCGGAGCGCGGTGGCCGTCTACGTGCCGCTGGCGCAGCACGACGCGCGGTGGGCCACGCTCCTCTTCCGGCATCGGGGCGACGCCACCGCCGCGCAGGCGGCGCTGCACGCCGCGGTGAGCGCGGTCGACCCCGGCTCCTCCCCCGGGCGCGTCACGACGTACGACGAGATGCTGGCCAAGAGTGGGATGCTCGCGTCGTCGGTGTCACGACTGTTCGCGCTCTGCTTCGGCTTCGCCCTGATCCTGGCGATGAGCGGCACCTACGGGCTCATGGCGCGCTCGATCGGGCTCAGGCGCCGGGAGCTGGGGGTGCGGCGGGCGCTGGGGGCGAGCGACGGCAGCATCCAGCGCCTCCTCCTGGGGCAAGGCGGGCGGCAGCTGGGGGTGGGGGCGGTGGCGGCCCTTCCGCTCATGCTGGCGGTCGGGGTCGCTTTCTCGACGATCTTCCCGCTGAGTCCCTGGATCGCCGTCGCCATCGGCGTTGGGGTGGCCACGGCGATCGTGTCGGTCGTGCTGGCCGCCACCTGGATCCCCGCCCGCCGCGCGCTGGCGGTGCCGCCACGCGTGGCCATGGAGTGAGAAGGGCAGAAGACGAGAAGACGAGAAGACGGGAAGACGAGAGGGCGGGGATGGCTTCGGAGGGGGGAGGCCGGTAGAATCGTGCGTTCGGCAGGCGGGTGAAACGTTTTCACTCCCCGTCGCGCCCGCCGATTGCCCTGCCGTCCTTCCCTCTCGCGACGCTGCTCCGCTCCTCCATGTCGTTCCCAAGAGCTGCCGGCATCCTCCTCCATCCCACCTCGCTCCCCGGTCCCGACGGCATCGGCGACCTGGGGCGCGAGGCACACCGATTCCTCGACTTCCTGGCGGCGGCCGGGATGAAGATCTGGCAGGTGCTCCCGCTGGGCCCCACCGGCTACGGCGATTCGCCCTACCAGTGCTTTTCCGCCTTCGCGGGGAACCCGCTCCTCATCCACGTCCCCGGCGGGGACGCGCGTGAAGGGGTCGGGGGGGGAACGGAGGGCGACCTGCCGTCGTCGCGCGTCGACTTCGAGCGCGTGATCCCGCGCAAGAAGGCGCGGCTCAAGGCGGCGCTGGATCGCTTCGTTCCCGACGACGCCTACCGCGCCTTCGTGGAGCAGGAGCGGGCGTGGCTCGAGGACTACGCGCTCTTCATGGCGCTCAAGGATGCGCACGGCGGCTCCTCGTGGACCGCGTGGGATCCAGGGGCGGCCCAGCGCGACGCGGAGTCGCTGGCCACCTGGCGCGCGAGCCTCGCCGAGGAGATCGAACGGATCCGGCGCGAGCAGTACTTCTTCGCCGCGCAGTTCCGCGCGCTGAAGCAGGGCGCCGCCGACCGCGGGATCCAGTTGATGGGGGACCTCCCCATCTACGTGGCACACGACTCGGCCGACGTGTGGGCCAACCGGTCGCTGTTCAAGCTGCACGACGACGGGACGCTGCAGGTGCAGGCCGGGGTCCCCCCCGACTACTTCAGCGCCACGGGGCAGCTCTGGGGGAACCCGATCTACGACTGGGAGGTGCTCGACCGGACCGGCTACGCCTGGTGGATCGAGCGCATGCGCGCCGCCTTCCGCATGTACGACCTGGTGCGCATCGATCACTTCCGCGGCTTCGAGGCCTACTGGGAAGTGCCGGGCGACGCCGAGACGGCGGTGGACGGGCGGTGGGTCCCGGGGCCGGGGGCGGCGCTCTTCGACGCGATCCAGTCGGCGCTGGGCCCGCTCCCGATCGTGGCCGAGAACCTGGGGCTCATCACCCCGGCAGTGGAGGAACTGCGCGAGCGCTTCGGCTTTCCCGGGATGTCCATCCTGCAGTTTGCCTTTGGGGGCGACGGGCAGGCGAAGGAGTTCAAGCCGCACAATTTCCCCCGCGAGCGCGTGGTCTACACCGGGACGCACGACAACGACACCACCGTGGGGTGGTGGAGTTCCACCGGGGAGGGCGACTCCACGCGCTCGTCCGACGAGGTGGCGCGCGAGAAGGCGTACGCCATGCGCTACCTCAACACCGACGGGACCGAGATGCACTGGGTCCTGATCCGCGCGGCGTTCGCGTCGGTGGCCAACACCGTGCTGGTCCCGATGCAGGACGTGCTGGGGCTCGGGAGCGAGGCGCGGATGAACCTCCCCGGGCGCCAGGCGGGGAACTGGGGCTTTCGATTCACGTGGGAGCAGGTCACCCCCGACATCACCGGCCGCCTGCGCGACCTGGTGACCCTCTACGACCGTTAGGCCGCGACCCGGAGCGAGCATGAGCACGTCCACGCAGGCCGGCGCCGGCAGCGCCCCCGCCCCCGCCACCGCGGTCCCGGTGGCGGGGCGCGGGCGCACGCCGTTCGCCACGATCTGGAACATGTCGTTCGGCTTCCTGGGGATCCAGTTCGGCTGGGGGCTCCAGATGGCCAACATGAGCGCCATCTACGAGTACCTGGGGGCGAAGCCCGACGAGATCCCCATGTTGTGGCTGGCGGCGCCGCTCACGGGGCTCATCGTGCAGCCGATCATCGGCCACCTGAGCGACCACACCTGGCACCCCACGCTGGGGCGGCGGCGTCCGTTCTTCCTGGTGGGGGCGATCCTCAGCTCGCTGGCGCTCATCGCGATGCCGCAGTCCAGCGCGCTCTGGATGGCGGCGGGGCTGCTCTGGATCCTCGACGCCTCCATCAACATCTCGATGGAACCGTTCCGCGCCTTCGTGGCCGACCTGCTGCCGCAGTCGGAGCGCACGCGCGGCTTCGCCATGCAGTCGTTCTTCATCGGCGTGGGGGCGGTGCTGGCGTCGGCGATGCCGTGGATGCTCACCAACTGGTTCGGCGTGGGGGCGTC
>CAZVDJ010000563.1:0-3671 GCA_964626245.1 uncultured Gemmatimonadaceae bacterium | reverse complement strand
GGCGCTGAGCTTCGTGCACCTGCTGGTCGGGCTCACGAACTTCAACCCGGCGCGCCGTCGCAGCTGGCTCACCGAGGCCACGCTGCCGTCGCACGATGGCCCCGTGTACACGGGCGCACTGCTGTACAAGACCTTCGTGCAGCGCCCCGAGGACGAAAAGGCGTGGTGGCGGTTGCGGCGCTTTGGCCCGTCCAACCAGGCGGAACGCACGCTGGTGCAGCTCTTCGACTCGATCGGCGCGCCGGGGTGGCAGCCGCGCCCCATCGTCCTGGCCACCGCCGGCGGCTACGGCAACGAGCTCCATTTCATGGCGCACGTGGCTGGCGCGACGATCGTGGCGCAGGAGCCGGGGATGAGCTTCAACCGCGTGACCCGCTTCCGCCACGGCGGGCAGGAACTGCTGGCGGTCGGACTTCCCGAGCTCGAGCGCCTAACGGGACGGCTGCCCGTCAAGGCGGGCGACGAGCTGTGGGCGCTCCACCCCTCGCGCGCGCGCGCAGGCGGCGACCTTGCCCCGTTCCTCCCGGCGGCGCTGTCCCTGGAGCCCTTGCCAGACTGGCCGGTCACGGAGCGCCTGTGGCGCTATCGCGTGATCGACACATCACCCGTGCGATAGGGACATGCAGCTCAGTGTCGTCATGCCGGCCTACAACGAGGCCGACGGAATCACCGACGCCGTGGTCGCGGTCCAGCGCCACGTGCTCGACCGGATCCCCGAGTCGGAGCTGGTCGTCGTCAACGACGGCTCACGCGATCGCACGGGAGAGATCCTCGACGGCATCGCGGCGCAGGATGGCCGCGTCCGGGTCATCCACAAGCCAAACGGCGGGCACGGCCCGGCGATCATGACCGGGCTGTCTGGGGCCCGCGGCACGTGGGTCTTCCTCGTCGACAGCGACAACCAGATTCCGCTGGAGGAGTTCGCCCAGTTCTGGGCGGCCGTCTCCGCCGGCAAGGATGCCGCGTTCGGCGTGCGCCGGGTGCGGCACGATGCGGAGCTGCGCAAGCTCCTCACCATCGTGATCCGCCTGGCGCTCTCGATGCTCTTCGGCGTTCGCCTCTACGACGCCAACGTCCCGTTCAAGCTGCTGCGGCGCTCCCTGTGGGAGGACGCGCATGCCCTGATCCCCGAGGGGACGCTGGCACCGTCGTTGTTCCTGGCGGTGTACGCCGCCCGGCGTCGCGTGGACATCGCCTTCCTGGACGTCACCCACAAGGATCGCGAGACCGGCACGGTCTCGATCCGACGCTGGAAGCTGTTCAAGTTCTGCGCGAAGGCGCTCCGGCAGCTCCTTGCCTTCCGCTCCTCCCTGCTCGCCACGGTTCGCTGACATGCGCATCCTCGTTCTCGGGGCCGGCCCCACCGGACTCGGTGCCGCCTGGCGCCTGACGGAGCACGGCCACGACGACTGGCAGCTGATCGACGGCGCGCCCCAGGCCGGCGGGCTCTCGATAGCTTTTCGAACAGGCGCGCGCGGTATGTGCTGATGGTATTCGCCGACAGCGCCCTCTTCTCGCACTGCCGCTACTTCGACCAGCTCATGACCCAGGCGCTGGGCGATGCCTGGTTCGAGCACGAGCGCGAGGCGTGGGTGTGGATGCGCGAGCGATGGGTCCCGTACCCGTTCCAGAACAACATCTGGCGCCTGCCCGACGAGGACCTCATCCGGTGCCTCGAGGGGCTGGTGGAGATCCAGCGCACCCGCCCCGACGCCCCGCCGGCGCACTTCGCCGCCTGGCTGCAGCAGGCCTTTGGCCGCGGCCTGTGCGACGTCTTCATGTACCCCTACAACTTCAAGGTGTGGGCGTACGAGCCGCACACGATGGGGACCACCTGGATGGGCGAGCGCGTGGCGACGGTGGACCTCGCGCGCATCCTCCGCAACCTGGTGCTGCGCCGCGACGACGTGAGCTGGGGGCCGAACGCCAAGTTCCGCTTTCCGCAGCACGGTGGCACGGGGGCCATCTGGGAGTCGCTCGCCCGCCAGCTCCCGCCCGGCCGGCTCACGCTGGGGCGCACGGCCGTCCGGCTCGACACCGCCGAGCGCCTGGTACACTTCACCGACGGCACGCACGAGCGCTACGATGCGCTGGTGAGCTCCATGCCGCTGGCCAGCACGTTGCGCCTGGCGAGTGACCTCCCGGCGCTGCGCCCGCTGGCCGATCGCTTCGTGCACTCGTCCAGCCACATCGTGGGCGTCGGCTTCGAGGGCGAGCCGCCAGAGGCACTGCGCACCAAGTGCTGGATGTACTTCCCCGAGGGCGACACGCCGTTCTATCGCGTGACGGTCTTCAGCAACTACTCCCGCCACAACGTGGCGCGTCCCGGGGAGCAGTGGTCGCTCATGGCCGAGGTGAGCGAGTCGCCCGCCAAGCCGGTGCAGCAGGACACGCTCGTGGACGACGTGATCGCGGGCTTCCGCCGCTGCGGCTTCATCGACGCTCGCACGCCCATCGTCACGCGCTGGCACCGCCGGCTCCCGTACGGATACCCCACGCCGTGGCTGGGGCGCGACGAGGTGCTGGACCAGGTGCAGCCGGTGCTCGAGTCGCGCGGCATCCTGAGCCGCGGCCGCTTCGGGGCCTGGAAGTACGAGGTGTCGAACCAGGACCACTCGGCGATGCAGGGCGTGGAGGCCATCGACCGCCTCCTGCTGGGGACGCCGGAGTCGACGGTGACCGGGGCGATGAACGTGGAGCCGCCGGCGCTGGTGGTACAGCGTTAGGCGCGCGCCGGCCGGCTCCGCTCCGCGCGCCGAGCGATGGTGCGCACGACGCCCGACACCAGGTCGTCGTCGGGGGACCACCCCGTCAGCGCGCGCAGGTGGGTGATCGACACCCCCTCGTGCACCATCTCCTCCGCACGCGTGGGGACCGCGCCAAAGGCCAGGCGCGACACCGGGATGTGCAGCACCCCCGCCGCCGTGGTCACGAACTCGCGCACCGAGTGCATGCGCCCCGTGGCCAGGTTCACGACCGCTCCGGGTTCCACGTCGCTCACCGCCAGCCGCAAGAGCCCCTCGGCCACCTCTTCCACGTAGGCAAAGTCCCGACGCTGCGTCCCGGCGCTCAGCGGCACCTCTCCCCCCGACTCGGCGGCCGCCAGGAGGGTGGGAAGGAGGCGCCCCTCGTGCTCGCCGGGACCAAAGACCGTGAACAGCCGCGCCACGCACGCGATCACCCCGGTGGCGGCCGCCACCTGCTGCACGGCCTGCGTGCCGGCCAGCTTGCTGCGGCCGTAGACCGTCGTGGGCGCGCACGGCGAGTCCTCGCGCAGCACGCCGGGGGTCGTGCCGTACTCCAGCGCCGACCCCACGTGCACGAGCCGAGCGCCCCCCCAGCCATCGCGCGGCAGTTCCGACACCACCGTCGCCAGCTCCTCCACCAGGTCGGCATTGAGCCGCTGCGCCGCGGCCTCATCGCGCTCGCCACGATCCACGCCGTACCCCGCCAGGTTCACGACCAGCGACGGGCGCAACGCCGGCACCCATTCACGCAGTGCCGCCACGTCGTCGAGGTCGCGCTTGACCACCACGGTGCCCAGTTGCTCGCGCGTGAGTCGCTCGGCGCCGTCCGGCCCGCGCACGGCGCACATCAGGTGCGCCCCCTGGTCGCGCAGCGCTCGCGACACCCAGTAGCCAATGAAGCCGGACGCCCCCAGCACGAGGACT
>CAZVDJ010000562.1:0-3674 GCA_964626245.1 uncultured Gemmatimonadaceae bacterium | reverse complement strand
CTGCTGGCCGCCCTGCTGGCCACCTTGCTGGCCGCCTTGCTGGCCACCTTGCTGGCCGCCTTGTTGGCCTCCTTGCTGGCCGCCCTGCTGGCCGCCCTGCTGGCCGCCCTGCTGGCCGCCCTGCTGGCCGCCTTGCTGGCCGCCTTGCTGGCCGCCTTGCTGGCCCTGCTCTGAGCCGCCCGATTGCAGCCGGCGATCGCTCGCGGAGCCACCACGACCCAGCGTGTCACCCGCCTCCATGCGCTCGCGCATGCGCTCTTCGATGCCGGCCAGCGAGCGGACGAGGTCGCGCGCTTGGGCGAGCGCACGTTGCCGCCGCTGCGTGCTGTCGTTCTGCGCCGCGCCCGAGGCACCACGAATGCGCGACTGCAGCGAGTCGAGCGCCTGCGCAATGCTCGACTCCATGCTGTCGGCGTACTCACCCGGCTGCTGGCGCATCACGCCGCGCGAGTAGCGGATCAGGTCGTCCAGCCGCTGTTCCCGAATGGCGTTCGCCGCCGCCTTGAGGCGCCGAGCTGCCTCGGCCCGCTCGCGCAGCGCGTCGCGTGAGAGCTGGTCGAGTTGCTGCTCCAGCTCCTCCACGCCGCGCGCCATCTCCTCCTTGCGCTCGTCCAGCCGGCGCACCCGCTCGCCACGATCGGTGGCACTTCCCGGCTGCTGCCCCAGGCGACGCACCTCGTCTTGCACCTGGCGCTGCTGCTGCGCCAGCTGGGCGGCGCGCTCGGCCGCCCCGTCCACCCCGCGCGACACCTGTTGCCCGCGCGACTCCTCGAGCAACCGTCGCGCCGACTCCAGTCGGTCCTGCGCCGCGCTGCCGCTCCCGGTGCCACGCTGCCCGTCGTTGGCCGCGGCGCGACGCATCTCGTTGGCCGCGTCCTGCAGCGCGCGCGCCGTCTGCTGCATCTCGGGCGAGCGTTGCTCGCGGGCCAACCGCTCCAGCCGGCGGGCCAGCTCCTCGGCCTCCTCGGCCATCTGCCGCTGGGCCCCGCCGCCCCCGCCACCGCCCGCGCTGCTCCCCGAGGCCCGCTGGCGGGCCCGTTCGTTCTCTTGCTGCTGGCGGGCAGCCAGCCGCTTCAGCCGCTCCAGCGTCTCGTCCACCTCGCGGCTCGCCTGCTGCTGCTGCCCGCTCTGCACCTGCTCGTACTGGTTGCGCAGCTTGTCGTTCTCCAGTTCGAACAGGTCGGCAATGTCCTGCGCGCTGGAGCTGCCGCCACCGCCGCCGCCCCCGCCGTTCTGCATGCTCACCTGCACCTCCTTGAAGAGCGCGTCCACCCGCTCCAGGAGTTGCAGCGCCCGCTGTTCGGGCCCCAGCGCCTCGCGCAGCTTGCGCGTCCCCAGCAGTCCTTCGGCCGACTTCATCTCGTCAACCACCTTCGGCATGATCTCCGCGATGATGCGGAACGTGGTGTCGGCCGCCTGCACGGCACGCCGCTGCAGGCGCGTCGCCGTCTCCTGCACCTGCTCACGCAGCCGTCCCTGCGCCAGCGCGATCGTCGTGACGTCGCCGCTGAAGGTCGCGGCCTCGGTCGCCGCGCGGTCCCGCTCGGCCTTGAACGTCGCGGCCACGATCTCGCGCTGCCGCTCCACCAGCGTGCCGGCATCCTCGCCCTGCTGCCCACCGCCACCACCGCCGCCCTGCTGATTCTGCCGGTACTCGCGGTCAAACGGCCGAATGGTGAGGAAATAGATGTCGCTCGACGCCGAATTGGCGCCCGACACCGCGTCGTTGTCCCACGCCTTGACGTAGTACGACACCACGTCGCCCGGCTGCAATGACCACTCCTCGAGGAAGAAGGTGTGCCCCGCCGACAGCTCGCGCGGCCGGCGCCCCTTCCCCTCGGACAGGACGATCACCTGCTCATCGCCGCCATTCACGGTGTAGTGCAGCTCCAGGCGGCCGACGCCGAAGTCATCGCTCGCCTCGGCCTCCACCAGCACCTCCTCCACCGTGCTGGGGCGCAGGTCGCGCCCTGGCGTCTTGACCACCACCTGCGGCGGCAGGTCGTCGATGGCATCCACGACGTAGTCCACGTTCCCGGCCACGCGCGTCCCATCCACCGCCTCGAGTTCCACGCGATAGAAGCCGTCGCGCCGCACCCCGAGCGTCGCGGTGAGCGTGCTGTCGTCCAGGCGTGCCAGGGCGATCGTCGAGTCGCCGTCCAGCACCAGGCGCCCGCCGCTCACGGCGCGCGTGGCCCGCACGCGCAGCACCGCCCGCGACCCCTTCACCGCCGCGATGTCCCCCACATCCTCCAGCTGCTCGACTGCAAGCCCAGTGTAGGCCGGATACTGCAGCTCCAGGTCCATCCGCCGCACCGCCGGCAGGTCGCGCACCGAGATCGTGAAGGCCGGCGAACGCACACCGTTCGACTCCACGTAGTACTCGGTGGCGTCGCCCACGTCGAAGAGCCGGGCCGTGAATCGCGAGGAATCGGCCGCCGGCCCCATGACCAGTCGCTCCCACTCCCCGGTGACGCCGCGACGCACGGCCAACTCGACGATCTCGCCGCGGAATCCCACCAGCTGCGCGCTCACCTGGAAGTCGCTCCCCCGCGCGATGGTCGCATTGCCCGGCTGCACGGCGATGGCATAGACCGGCGCGGTGGCCACGTCGCGCCACGGCGTCACCAGCAGGCGCGCCGACGTCGCCAGCCACTGCGGCCCCACCATCAGCAGCGTGGCCGCCGAGGCCACCAGGAGCGCCGACATCCCGAGCGCCAGTCGCGTGGTGGGCAGCTCGAGCCGACGCACCGACGGCGCGCGCGACAGCCGGCGCGACGCATCCTGGAAGAGCGACTGCGTGAGGGCACCCGAACGCGCCTCGTCAGGGGCCGTCACCTCGGACACCTCCACCGCACTCAGCAGCACCCCATCCAGCTCGGGGACGCGCTCCTCCACGTAAAGCGCCAGCCGCCGGTCCGGAACGCGCCGCAGCAGCGGATAGGCGATCCAGCGTCCTCCAACCGCCAGCAGCAGCAGTCCCAGCACCCACCGTCCGGCCGTCACGCTGGCCGGCGTGAAGCGCGCCCCCTGCATCGCGAGCGCCGTCCCCCAGAATGCCACGAGCAGCACGCCCAGCGTGATCGCCAGGCCGGTGGCCGCGTGCCGCCAGCGCCAGCGCCGCCTGATGCGAGCCAGCGCCGCCGTGAAGGTGGGAAACGCACCAGCGACAGTGGGTCGGATGGTCGTGGCCATGAGACGCTCCTACCTGGGCTGTAACCGACGTTGCGACACCCGGCTCGCGAGAATTCCCTCGGCCAGGAGCACGAGCGCCGCGACAACGAGAAGGTACCACCACATCGACTGTTCGCGCTCGCGCTCCACCAGCCGCTGCTGCGGGTCGGCCCCCGTCGACGTGGGTGTCACCGGCCCCTCGGGCGCTAGTGCATTGGTCAGCCGCGCGGGGTCGAAGGTTGCGAAGTCCAGCTCGGCCGGCGCCGGGTTGGCGGCCACCATGCGCGGGCGCTCATTGGGGGCCCCGGACCGGCGCACCAGGTACCACCCGGCCTGCCGCAGTTCCAGGGCACGAGGCGCCCCTTCGCCTCCGACGCTGATCCGGCGCCCATCGGGCCCCTCGGCGGTCCATCGTCGTGTGGTCGAGTCGCCCGCGCCGGCCGCGCCGGCGGCGGCGAGCGCCGCCACGCCCCCCGCCAGCGACGCAGGCTGTGCGCGAT
>CAZVDJ010000561.1:0-3679 GCA_964626245.1 uncultured Gemmatimonadaceae bacterium | reverse complement strand
GAGCCGCCCACGGCGCGGAACTCGAACTTGTTCCCCGTGAAGGCAAACGGCGACGTGCGGTTGCGGTCGGTGTTGTCCTTCTCGATCTCCGGCAGCTTGTTGACGCCTAACGAAATGAGCTGCTGCTCGGCGCTCTTGGCCGCCACCTTGCCGCTGGCGATCTCCTCGATGACGCGGGTGAGCGTGTCGCCCATGAAGACCGAGATGATCGCCGGCGGGGCCTCGTTGGCCCCCAGGCGATGCTCGTTCCCCGAGGTGGCAATGCCCGCGCGCAGCAACCCGGCGTGCTTGTGCACCCCCTTGAGCACCGCGGCCAGGAAGACCAGGAAGCGGATGTTCTGGTGCGGCGTCTTGCCCGGCTTGAGCAGGTTGATCCCGTTCAGCTCGTTCTCCGACGTGATCGCCATGGCCCAGTTGCAGTGCTTCCCCGAGCCGTTCACGCCGGCAAACGGCTTCTCGTGCACGATGGCCTGCAGCCCGTGGCGCAACGCCACGCGGCGCAGCACCGACATGACCAGCTGGTTGTGGTCGACGGCGATGTCGGTCTCCTCGTACAGCGGGGCCATCTCGAACTGGCACGGCGCCACCTCGTTGTGCCGCGTCATGATCGGCACGCCCAGCTTGTAGAGCTCGTGCTCCACCTCGGCAATGCAGGCCTGGATGCGCTCGGGGATGCCGCCGAAGTAGTGGTCCTCGAGCTGCTGCCCGCGCGGCGGCGGCGCACCGACCAGGGTGCGGTTGGCCATCACCAGGTCCGGGCGCAGCGCAAAGTGCGTGCGGTCGATCAGGAAGTACTCCTGCTCGGGACCCAACGTGGTATAGACGCGCTGCACCCCCGTGTCGCCCAGGAGCGAGAGGAGAGCGATCGCCTTCTCCGACAGCACGTCCGACGAGCGCAACAGCGGCGTCATCTCGTCCAGCGCTTCACCGTTGTAGCCGATGAAGACCGACGGGATGCACAGCGTGCGCACGTTCCCCGACTCGATGATGAAGACGGGCGACGCCGGGTTCCACGCGGTGTAGCCGCGCGCTTCCCACGTGGCGCGAAGCCCCCCCGACGGGAACGACGACGCGTCCGGCTCGGACTGGATGAGCTGCGACGCCGAGAACTGCTCGATCGGCTGCTGGTTCTCGTCGAAGGTGAGGAAGGCGTCGTGCTTCTCGGCGGTGAGTCCGGTCTGCGGCTGGAACCAGTGCGTGAAGTGTGTGGCGCCGCGCGACACGGCCCAGTCGCGAATGGCCTGCGCGACCGTCGGGGCGATGTCGGCGTCCAGCTTCTTTCCCAGGCGAATGGAGGCACCGAGCTTGGCGAAGACGTCCTTCGGCAGCTTGGAGCGCATCTGCTTGGCGCCAAAGGTGTTGATGCCGAAGAACTCCGAGACGCTGGCCTTGTCGCCCGTGGGCGACGGCGAGGACTTGGCGCCGCGGGTCGCGATCGCCTGGATGGCGGCCCGGCGAGCGCCGGGATTGGAGCTGGACATGTGGAAAGAGAAAGTGGCGAAGGGTGGGACGGCCGAAGGTCGCGCGGCGACGGTCGAGATGACCCGGCAGTGGGCGAGATTCATGCCCGCTGTGTCCGGTGATACCCGTGACGTGCATTTTCAGCACGTTTTGAGGCGCAGGACGCGAGAAATAAAGCCGATCAAGCCACGTGCGCGCAACTTCTCGTGCAAAAATCGCACGAATCGCGCGACGGTACCTCGAGTCCTAGAGCCCGAACAGGGCGCGCACCCGATCGCCCAACGCCTTGGGAGTGAACGGCTTGGGAAGGAAGGCCGCCCCGCGCGGCAGGCGCGACGTCTCCGCAGTGGCCATGGTCGACGCCCCGGACGAGAAGAGGACCCGGACGTCGGGGCGCGCCGCGACGATGCAGCTCGCCAGCTCCACCCCGCTCAGCCCGGGCATCACGACGTCGGTCACGAGCAGGTCCGCGAGCGAGGGGTCGCCCGACACCAGCGCCAGCGCCTGGTCGGCGTCACATGCCTCGGAGACACGGTACCCCTCGCGCCGCAGCGTGCGCGCCGCAATGCGTCGCACCGCCTCCTCGTCGTCGACCACCAGGATCGATCGCGTCCACACGGGTGACTGCACCTTGCGTCCTTCCTGCCAGGCAAGGAGGGGGACGTACAGCGTCATGATCGTCCCGAGCGAGGGAGCGCTGTCGCACGTGACGTAGCCCCCCATCTGCGTCAGCGTGCCGAAGACCAGCGAGAGCCCCAGCCCCTCGGACTCGCGAGTGGAAAAGAGCGGCTCGAAGCAGCGCTGCAGCGTCGCGTCGTTCATCCCCAGCCCGGTGTCGCGCACCTCGATGGTGGCGTAGCGCCCCGGGCGAATGACCGCGTGCACCGCGCGGCGCGGAACCGGGACCTCGGTGGCCCGCACCGTCACCCGCAGGTCGCCGCCAAACGGCATCGCCTCGCGCGCGTTCCGCGCCAGGTGCAAGACTGCCGCCTCGAGCTGCGCCAGGTCGAGCATGGCCTGCCCTGCATCGGGGGCCAGGTCCAGCACCAGCCGCACGCGTTCGCCGGCCGTGCGACGCAGCGTGGCATCCATGGCCTCGATGGCGCGCGAGAGCTCCACCCGCTGCGGCGCCGACGCGCGCGTCGACGGGCCGCGCGTGAGCGCGCGCGTCAGGACGGCGGCACGCTCGGCGGCGCGCCGGATCGTCTCCACGTCGCCCCGCACGGCATCGCGCGGCGCCAGCTCGCTCGCCAGCAGTTCGGCCGAGCCGCTGATGGCGGTGAGCAGCTCCGAGAACTCGTGGCCCAGCGCGATGGCCGTGCGCCCCACGCGCTCCAGGGCGCGCGCCTCGGCCAGCGCGCGTTCCAGCGCATCGTGCGCCGAGCGGTCCACCAGCTGCACCGCGCGCCATCCCGGAGGGGCGCCGGCGTCCAGCGGAAAGACGCTGATGGACACCGCGTGCACCTCGCCCCCCACCAGCGCCCCGCGCCCGCGCCACGACTCCGCGCTCCCGGCTGCGGCATCGAGCACCAGCTGCTCGCGCGCCTCGGTGGCAAAGAGCGCCAGGAACTCGCCGCCGTCGCGCGGGAGCGAGGCAGCGGCTAGCAACCGCTCGCCGGCCGGGTTGGTCCAGTGCAGCCGCCACCACTCGTCCACGATGAACAGGGGATCGTCCAGCGCACTGGCGAGGGAGAGAAAGGCCGCGGCGGTGGGGTATGGAAGTGGGGCCATCACCGGGCAAAACGCGCGTGGGGTGCGTCGCGCAACACACCGCGGGGTAACCAGCTGTCGCGCGTGATGCACGTCGCCCCGCGCGCGTGACCGGCTCGTTAGGACGGCCCGCAAGCCGGCCGGAATTAGCTTTCTCGCATGCCACCCTCCCCGCCGAGTCCATCGCAGCAGTCGTCCACGCTACGGCCTTCGTGGTGGCGGACGGTGGTGGTGCGCGCGGTGGTGGCGATGGTCGTCGTGCTCGCCCTGGTGGTGGCGGCACGCGTGATCATCGCCGTGCGCGACATGCTGGGCACGAGTGAGGGAGCGTTCAGCGTCGGGCCCGGGGAGCTTCCCCCCATTCCCGACCTCCCCGCGGTGCGCGCCGTGACCCTCCCGGATTCGTTCGGGGGACGGAGCGGTGCGCTCCGCTTCCGCGCCCTCACCGCCGCGGAGGCGCTGGCCGTTCCCGGCTTCGTGCCGGTGTACGGCGAGCGCGCGTTGCACC
>CAZVDJ010000560.1:0-3683 GCA_964626245.1 uncultured Gemmatimonadaceae bacterium | reverse complement strand
AGTAGCGGTCGTAGCCGGCCACCATCAGGAGCTGCTTGTAGATCTGCGGCGACTGCGGCAACGCATAGAACTCGCCGCGGTGCACGCGGCTCGGCACCAGGAAGTCGCGCGCCCCTTCCGGCGTGGGCTTGGTGAGGATGGGCGTCTCGATCTCGAGGAAGCCGAGCGCCGCCATGGTGCCGCGCGTGCGTTGCAGCAGACGGTGACGCATGACCAGGTTGGCCTGCAGCTCCGGGCGGCGCAGGTCGAGGATGCGGTGCTTGAGCCGCAGCTCCTCGGCGGCCAGCTTCTCCCCCTTGCCGCGCGCCACCGGGATGGCGGGCACGGCCGCCGGCCCCACCACCTGCGCGCGCACCGCGCGCAACTCCACCGCCCCCGTCTCCAACTCCGGGTTGCGCCCCTCGGGCGGGCGCGCCACGACCTCGCCCTCCACCAGCACGACCGTCTCCGGCGTGAGCCGTTCCGCCACCTGCAA
Organism: uncultured Gemmatimonadaceae bacterium; assembly: GCA_964626245.1. Classification (GTDB taxonomy): domain Bacteria; phylum Gemmatimonadota; class Gemmatimonadetes; order Gemmatimonadales; family Gemmatimonadaceae; genus SCN-70-22. The sequence continues at coordinate 3,208 of CAZVDJ010000560.1, read as the reverse complement.
CGCCTCGGCCGTCGCCGTCCCCGGCGCGAACGAGACCTGCAGCAGCCCGGCACGGTCGCGCAGGTCCACGAAGACGAGGCCCCCCAGGTTGCGGGTGCGGTGCACCCACCCTCCCACGCGCACGTGCGTCCCCACATCCGATTCGCGGAGGGCGCCGCACAGGTGCGTGCGAAGGGCGGTGGCCAGCGGGCTGGAACGCGTCACGTCCTGGTCTCCCGGCGCAGGCGCGCCGTGCTCGTTAGGGTTCGGTAGGCGGCCAGCGCAAGCCCGAACGCCGCCCCCGCGACATCGGCGCTCCAATCCAGCGGATCGGCGCCTCGTCCCGGTATGAACTGCTGGTGCCACTCGTCCGCGGCGGCGAAGAGCGCCATCGCCACGAGCGCCCGCGTCGCGGCGCCGACCGCCACCGTGGCGCGCGTGCCGGCCAACGCGCCGCCCACCAGCCACCCCAGCGTGCCGTACAGCCCGACGTGCACCACCTTGTCGAGCCCCGGAATGACGGGCGTGGCGGGGATCGCGCTCCCCGGAATGGAGGTGAGCAACAGGATCGTTCCCCCCCATGCCACGGCAGCGCCCCAGCGACGCACCAAAGCAACGCGCATCACGCGCTCACCAGGCGTGCACCGTCATTCGCTTTCGCGCCGCAGGGATCGTCCGCGTGGGCAGCGATTCGTGGCGGCGTGGCGATGGCGGGCGTGAGGCGAACCAGCATGCAGGTCGATGGGGGGCGAACGGCCACCCGAAGGACGGGCGACGGACGCCGTGGCGGGCGCCACCCAATCTACCGACCGGCCCGGGGACGTGGTAGGCGACGAGTTGACCCTCACGACCCGACCCGGTAACCTCAACCGCATGTCAGGCTTGGCGTTGGCCACCCGACGCGGGGCACGCCTTCCGGAGGTGCCCGCCCTGGATTCCACTGCCCCGTTCGCGTGAAGACCAACCTCCTCGACCTGCCCCCCGCCAGCGCCGCCTCCGTCCTCGCCGAGTTCCTTCGGGGGCGCGGCGAGCCGGCGTATCGCCTGCGGCAGGTCACCCCCGCGCTCTGGCGCCAGCCGGTGCGGAGTTTTCAGGAGGTCACCACACTCCCCCAGGCGCTGCGCGACGCGCTGGACGCCGAGTTCGAGTTGCCGTCGCTCGCGCTGGCCGCCCGGCAGGCCTCGTCCGACGGCACGCAGAAGTTCCTCTTCCAGCTGCACGACGGCCAGTCCATCGAGACGGTGGCGATTCCCGACGGCGACCGCCTGACCTTCTGCATCTCTTCCCAGGCGGGGTGTGCGCTGCAGTGCGCCTTCTGCGCCACCGGCGTGATGGGATTCGCCCGCAACCTGGCGGTGCACGAGATCGCCGGGCAGGTGCGTGAGCTGGCGCTCCTGGATCCGCCCCTTCGCGCCACCAACATCGTCTTCATGGGGATGGGAGAGCCGCTGATGAACTGGGCGGCGGTCGATGCCACGCTCACCGTCCTCAACGACCCGGAAGGCTTCGGGATCGGTGCGCGCCACATCACGGTCTCGACCGTCGGCGTGCTCCCCGGCATCGTGGCGCTGGCGGAGCGCCCCGAGCAGTTCCGGCTCGCCATCTCCATCCACGCCCCCAGCGACGAGCTGCGCCGGTCGCTGATGCCGATCAACGTGAAGTACCCGCTGGCCGAGGTGATTCGTGCCGCCGCCGACTTCGACCGGCGCGTCACCTTCGAGTACGTGATGCTGGGCGGGGTGAACGATGCTCCCGAACACGCCATGCAGCTGGCGGCGCTGGCCCGGGCCTGCGGCGCCTTCGTGAACCTCATCCCGCTGCACCCGGGCGGCGCCGGCGACTTCACTCCCACGCCGCCGTCGGGGATCGTGGCCTTTGCCCAGCGCCTGCGCGCGCAGGGCGTGGAGGTCGCCATCCGGAAGAGCCGCGGCACCGACATCGCCGCGGCCTGCGGACAGCTACGGGTAGAACGCCTGCGCCGGCGTGCGAACCGTGCGGCCGATCAGCACGGTGACATCCACGTAGCGTGAGCTGTCGGGGCGGGACTCCACCGCGGCCCCGCCCAGCGCCCTGCTCACCAGCGCCGCCCATTCGGGATGGCCGCTCCGGTCGAGAATGAGCGTGGAGTCGCGCGCCGGTCCTTCCCCGGCGTAGCGCACGACGTCGAAGCCGGCATCCCGCAGGTAGAGCGACACGCGGCGCGCCGCCCCCCGGGTGGTGGTGGTGTTGAGCACCTCCACGCGAATGCGGGTGCCGGCCGGCACGAGGCGCTCCACCGGCGCCCCCTGCGGCTTGGGATCGCCCGCCCCATCGCCCGCCTGGCGCGCACGCCAGCTCCAGACGCCCAGTGCCGCGACCACGACGAGCGCAACGCCGCCGCCCACCAGCGCGCGCCGGTTCATCGCACGCGGTTCCACAGCGCCACCGTCTCGGGAAAGACCGCCTTCCCCTCACGCAGCGTCCACTCCAGCCGCACGCGCACCACCTGACGGAAGACGCCCTCGAAGTCGAGCGGAACGTGCGCCGCCAGGAAGGCGCGGTCGGCCTGCGCGAAGGGACGCCCAGGCTCCAGGTAGTCGGCCATGAAGAGGGCGCGCCCCACGGGGGCCCAGTCGGGATTGCCCAGCGTGTGCCACCGGATCGCCTCCAGCAGCGGCTCCCGTCCCTCGCCGTCTGCCGCCAGACGCAACGCGGCCGCCGGGCCGTGCAGCACCGAGTCGGGGAGGGTGTCGTCGCGCACGAGGGCGCGCAACTCGGCCAGCGGGGCATCGCGCAGCGCGTCGTGGAAGCGCCCCGCGTCGTGCCAGAGCTGCCGCTCCTGCGCCGTGAGGTGCAAGGCCGCGCTCCACTGGTCCAGGAGCGCGGTTACCCGCGCAATGTGCGCCCGCCGCTTCTCCCCCACCTGCGCCCACGACGGCAGCACCGGCCCTGTCCCCTCGGCGTTCGGCGCGGAGGTGGTGGCGGCAGCAGGCGACGGAGGGACGGCGGAAGGCGGCACGGCGGCGGAACCTACTGGCCCTCGCTGGAATAGTCGACGGCTCCAGGCCAGCGCACGGTGCGCGGTGCGAGGGCGGTCGCGGGGCCGACCGCGTCGGCCGGTAAGCGGGATGCGCGATCGGCCCTGCCTGGCACGTCAGACCTTTCCCGTCCCCATCCTGGTCAGGCGTCGCGCCAGCTCCGCCAGGTACGTCGCCAGTTCGCGCAGTTCGCGCGTGGCTCCCTCCACCTC
>CAZVDJ010000559.1:0-3684 GCA_964626245.1 uncultured Gemmatimonadaceae bacterium | reverse complement strand
TCGCCCCGTCCAGTATGACGCGGTGCAGGCGGCGACTGCCCGCATGAGCGGGGTGCGCCCCCGGCCGTCTCGCCGGTTCACGTCGGCGCCGGCGGCGACCAGGACGCGCACCGCCTCGTGGTGCGCGCGCCAGGCCGCCACGTGCAACGCCGTGCTGTCGGGGGCCACGTCCCAGTACCCGTCGTCCGGCTCGTGCGGCGCATCGACCGGAAGGCCCAGGGAGAGCAGGAGCGACAGGCCCGCCGCATTGCCGGAGAGCGCAAAGCCGTACAGGTGCAACGCGGCGGCCTCGCGCAGTTGCACCACCGCCGCCGGCTCCGCGGACGCGAGCTGCGCCACGCCCGGCGCATCGCCGTATGCGCAGGCCGCGAGCAGTGCGTCGGCCCCGGTCAGCGCCAGCGGTGTCCCGAGCGTGCGCTCGAACAGGGAGAGCACGTCCGCACGCCCGCAGCGCGCCGCCTTGGCCATCGCGCTCACGCCGTGCGACGCGATGCGCGGATCGGCACCGTGGCGTACCAGCAGCTCGAACATCGCCAGCGCGTTGTCGCTGCGCAGCGCGTGATCGAGCACCGTCTTCCCCCACAGGCCGTGACGATTGGGGTCGCCGCCGGCCTCCAGCACCAGTCGCATCCCCTCCACGTCGTGCCAGTCCGACTTGCGCAGCAGCATCATGGTCAGGCTGTCGAGGGTAAGTCGGCCGCTGACCAGGATGCAGGCGAGGGAACGGTTGTCCCACCCCTCGGGCGCGTGGTAGGGCACCTCGTCGTCGTTTGGGTCGGCACCGTGGTCCATCAGCAGCTGCGTGACGCCGGGGTGGTGCGCCACGCCGGCGGCGCCATACAGCACGCTCTCCCACACCGGCCCCGGCTCGTGGCTCCCTGCCCAGAAGCCGCTTGCCACGCTGGCCCCTGCGTCCAGCAGCGCCCGGGCGGCCGCCACGAAGCCGTCGCTGCGCGCGGGATCGAGGCGCAGGTAGCGCGAGAAGGCCAGGTGCGTGAGCGGATCCCAGCCGTACGGTCCACCGGTCGCGGAGGCGAGCGCATCGTCGCGCGCCAGCCACGCGCGCACGCGGTCGGCGTCGCCTAACGTGGCGGCGGCGTGGATGCTGGCATCGGCAAGCGCGGGTTGCGCGGCCAGCAGGGCATTGGCCCCGTCCAACCCGCCCGAGACGTGCGCGGCGTCGCGCGGGACGAGCGCGGCACGCAGGAAGTCGTGTTCTGCGTTGGGCATGGCGAATACTGCGCCGTCCCGGCTCCACCTGCTACCATTCAGCCATGACCAGTCCGGCCTCCCCTCACTATGAGGGACTGGGCGGCGAGGAGGGGATCCGGCGCCTCGTCGACCGCTTCTATGACCTGATGGACACCGCCCCCGAGGCGGTGCACGTGCGGGCGCTGCACGCCGCGAGCCTCAAGCGCTCGCGCGAGAAGCTCTTCATGTACCTGAGCGGATGGACCGGCGGTCCGCCCCTGTACGAAGCGCAGTACGGACACCCGCGGTTGCGGGCGCGCCACCTCCCGTTCACCATCGGGACGCGCGAGCGCGACGAATGGCTCTGGTGCATGGAGAAGGCGCTGGGCGAGCACGACACGTCAGACGAGCTGCGCGAATTCCTGCGCCAACGCATCCGGCAGCTCGCCGATCACATGCGGAACCAGGAGGAGTGACCGAATGGGACGATCCGTCAGCTACACGCTGCTCGCCTTCGCGTGCGCGCAGGCGATGCATGCCGCGCCGCTCGGCGCGCAGGGGCGCCGCGCCGACGCCGACCTCGCCCGCGAGATCGAGACGCGGCTGGAGCAGGTGATGCCCAAGGTCGTCGCCTGGCGGCGTGACATCCACCAGCACCCCGAGCTGTCGTTCCAGGAGGTGCGCACCGCCAAGGTCGTCGCCGACCACCTCAAGGCGATCGGGCTCGAGGTGCAGGTGGACGTGGGACGCACGGGGGTGGTGGGGATCCTGCGCGGCGGACGGCCCGGCCCGGTCGTGGCGCTGCGTGCCGACATGGACGCGCTTCCCGTGACCGAGCTGGTGGACCTCCCGTTCAAGAGCACGGTGAAGACGATGTGGCAGGGGCGCGAGGCCGGCGTGATGCACGCCTGCGGGCACGACAACCACGTCGCCATCCTCATGGGGGTGGCCGAGGTGCTGGCCGGGATGAAGGAGCGGCTCCCGGGAACGGTGAAGTTCCTCTTCCAACCCGCGGAGGAAGGGTTGGGTGGCGCCATCGCCATGGTGAAGGACGGTGCGCTGGAGAACCCGCGCCCATCGGCGATCTTCGGGCTGCATGTCTGGCCCGCGCCGTTAGGCTCGCTGAGCTACCGCCCGGGGAGCCTCATGGCCGCCGCCGACGGACTCGAGATCATCGTGAAGGGGCGACAGACGCACGGCTCGCAGCCGTGGTCGGGGGTGGACCCCATCGTCGTCTCGTCGCAGATCGTCCTGGGGCTCCAGACCATCGCCTCGCGGCAGGTCGATGTCACCGCCGCCCCGTCGGTCATCACCGTCGGATCGATCCAGGGCGGCAACCGCGGCAACATCATCCCCGACAGCGTGGTGATGGAAGGGACGATCCGCACCTTCGACCAGTCGATGCGCGAACTGATTCACGAACGCATCGAGCGCACGGTGCAGGATATCGCCCGTTCCGGCGGGGCCACCGCCATCGTGCGCATTTCCAAGGGGGGGCTCATCACCTCCAACGACGCCGCGCTCACTGAGCGCATGCTCCCCACGCTGCAGCGCTCCGCCGGGCCGGGCGGCACGCGCCTGATCAACCCGATCACCGGCTCGGAGGACTTCCCCGTCTTCACCCGGGAAGTGCCCGGGCTCTTCTTCTTCCTGGGCGTGCTCCCCGCCGGAGCGGACCCGAAGTCGGCGCCGGCCAACCACTCGCCGCTCTTCTTCGCCGACGAAGCGGCGCTCCCCACCGGGGTGCGGGCGATGACGAACCTGGCGGTGGACTACCTGCGCGGCGGCGCGCTGGCCAAGCCCACGGTCCAGTAGCCCGCGCGGCAAGCGGCTGGCGTTAGGCGCGCCAGCGCTGCACCCGCTCGGCGAACTGCGAGTCGCCGAGCCGGCTGCAGAAGGCCGGAAGGGTCGCGCGGTCGGCGCCGCGCCACGCCAGGTCACCGAGCGACTCGGTGAGCGGGACGTCGGTGCGCAGCGTGGCCAGCGTGCGGTAGAGTCTCGCTGCATCGCGGTGCGTGCGCAGCTGCTCGGCCAGGGCGGCCGCGCCGCGCACCGTCACCGCCCAGCCGGCGGGATCATCGGGAATGGCGTCGAGCGAGTGGTAGTGCGCCAGCACCGCGGACGCCGACTTGGCCCCCCACCGGGGAACGCCGGGAATCCCGTCGGCATCGTCCCCAACGAGGGCCAGCAGGTCGGGGACCGACGCCGGCCCCACGCCGAACTTGGCCACCACCCCCGCCTCGTCGGTGACCGTGCGCCGGATGCGGTCCAGCGTCACCACCCGCGTCCCGCGCACGCACTGCGCCAGGTCCTTGTCGGGCGAGCAGATCACGACCTGCTCCACCCCTGGCGCGTCGGCCCAGCGCGCGGCCGCGGTGGCAATGGCGTCGTCGGCCTCGAACTCCACCATGGGCCACACCACCAGCCCCAACGCGCGCGCCCCTTTCTCGGCCAGCGGGAACTGCGCCACCAGCTCGGCGGGGAGTCCCTCGC
>CAZVDJ010000558.1:0-3691 GCA_964626245.1 uncultured Gemmatimonadaceae bacterium | reverse complement strand
CGACGTGCACGTTGCCAGCGGAATCCACGCTCATCGAACGCCGGGGGTCGGTGTAGGTCCACCGAAGCCACTCGGAGGCCGCGAGCAACTCGGGCGTGGTGAGCGAGTCATCAACGATGCGTGAGGTCCACACCTGCACGGCGTTTCTCCCCCCCGTGGTGTCGGCCACCGTGACGCCCGCGACTTCGGACCAGAACAGGTGTGCCACCCCGCGCCCATCGATTGCCACCTGCGTCCCCGTGTACGACCAGGATGGATGCGGCTTGCGCAACTCCAGCACGTGGCCAGTGCGCCGGATGAGGCGCAACGCGAGCGGAGCGAGGGGTTCCGTACGTCGTCGCAAGCTTGTGTCGGCGATCACGAACTCGCTGGTAATCACGAGTTGATTGGTGTCGGACGCGGCGTGATTCGGATGCACCGAGGCGGAATCGTTGAAGCTTCGCCACAGTAGTCGAGGAGCACTCCATGCCGCGTGAGAGCGGCCCAGGCGTGCGGTCGACTGGCATGCACCCTGTGCTCCGACCGAGCGTGTCGGCAGGAGACACTGAGCGGCCAGAAGCAGGAGAGGAACACACGGGCGGGAAGGCATAAGATCCGTCGTAACTGTGGAAGGCGGACGGGAGTGGCGTCGTTGGCGCACGATGCTCGTCGCCCACGTGTCGCGGACGACATGGTGAGCGAGAGGTGTCACGCACCCGTCACGCACTGCAGTCAATCCACGGCTTCAGGAGTGGGCGAGACTGGCAGCTGCACCCGAATCTGAGAGGGGTGCCGTCGCGCCACCTTATCGTATTCGTGCCTCTGGTGGCGCCTGATTGCACGTCGCGAGAGTGGTGGGCCTGACTGGCGCGGTCCAGCCAGCGGCCGAGTCCTTGAGGAAGTGACGGGCTCCCGGTCGTGCCTTCCGGCCGTCCTATCCCCTCCTGGCCTCAACGAGCTCGACCACGTGTGCGTGCTTCTTGCACGGTAGATTGTCGTTCCGCGCCTCGGACCACCCGACGGCGCCCGACCATTCCCTGGCATTGCCTAGCTGACACGACCTCCCAGGCTGCGCTCAGCCCGTCCTGCGCTGCCCCGGGCTCACCTGGTCCCGCATCCGCCCTCATCGTTTGCGCCGTTCCATAGCCCGCCTAGGCGGGCGTTTCTGCTGGCCCCTCTCCCCCTTCCGCGTGCCCACCGTCGCAACCCACCCCCACCTCGTCTCGCTACAGGCGTTGCACGATGCCGCCGAGGTCCTCGAGGGTGTCGCCGTCCGCACGCCGCTGCTGTTGAGCGATGCCCTCACCGAGCGCACCGGCGCCTCGGTCTGGCTGAAGCCGGAAATGCTCCAGCGGGGTGGGGCCTTCAAGTTCCGCGGCGCGTACAACTACCTCGCCAGGCTGGCCCCGGAGGCGAGGCAGCGTGGCGTCATTGCGCCGTCATCCGGAAACCACGCGCAGGCGGTGGCCTACGCCGCACGCCTCTTTGGCGTCCCTGCCACGGCGGTGATGCCCACCACGGTCACACCGGCAAAGCGCGCCGGGGCGGAGCGGCTCGGGGCGCGCGTGATCCTGGCCGGCACCACCACGAAGGACCGCATGGACCGGGCACTGGAGCTGGTGGCTGCCGAGGGGCTCACCCTGGTCCCGCCGTACGACGACCCCACGATCATCACGGGGCAGGGGACGGCGGGGCTCGAGGTCATGGAAGACCTCCCGGACTGCACCACGGTGCTCGTCCCGGTGGGGGGGCGGCGGGTTGAGCGCAGGCGTGGCCACCGCGGTCAAGCGATTGCAGCCGGCGGTGCGCGTCGTGGGCGTCGAGCCGAGCGGCGCCGCCAAGCTCACGGCGGCGCGCCGGGCAGGCGAGCCAGTCCTCCTCCCGCAGACGGCCAGCATTGCCGACGGCCTGCTGGCGGTGCGCATCGGCAGCACCAACTTCGAGCACCATCAGGCGTTCCTGGACGAGGTCGTCACGGTGGAGGAGGGCGACCTGGTGGCCGCCGTGCGCCACCTGCTCGATCGCTCCAAGCTCGTCGCCGAGCCAAGCGGGGCGATCACCGTCGCCGCCCTCCTGTCGGGCGCGGTGCGGCTGGCGGCGGGCGAGCGCGCGGTCTGCGTCCTGAGCGGCGGCAACGTCGAGTGGGACGGTCTCCAGCAGCTCCTGGCGCATGCCTAACGCGCGCATCCTCATCGCCGACGACGATACCGCGATCGTCCAGACGATGACGTGGGTGCTCAAGGAGCACGGCTACGATGTGGTCGCCGTGCACCAGGGGGAACGCGTGGTCGAGCTCATGGGCGACCGGACGCCGGACCTGGTCATCCTCGACGTGATGTTTCCCGACATCGACGGCTACCAGATCCTGGAGCGCATCAAGGACGACGACCGCTTTCGCGACGTCCCCGTCCTGATGGTCTCGTCGCTCCCGCCCGAGGAGGCCGCGGTGCGCACGCTGGGGCTGGGCGCCGCCGACTTCGTGCGGAAGCCGTTTCGCGTGAAGGAGATGCTCGCGCGAATCCAGGCGCAGCTCCGCATGCGCGCCATCCTGCGGTCGGCCAACGACGCACTGCGCCACGTGGAGGCGGAGCTGGAACGCGTCCGCGAGGAGGCCGAGAACCGGCGCAAGCTCGTCGACATCCTGCACGACGTCACCGACGACCTCTCCTCCGACGAGATCTACCACCTCCTGGCGCGCCGCGTGGCGCGCGCGCTGGACCTCACGCACTGCTCCGTGATCCTGGCACGCCAGGGCGAGCGCCCCCGCGTGGTGGCCACCGCCTTCGAGCAGGCGTCGGCGCGCAACTTCGAGCTCGACCTCGACCGGTACCCGGAGATCCGCGCCGCCCTCGACTCGGGACGCGCCGTCCTGGTGGAGGACGTGATGTCGTCGCCGCTCTACGCCGACGTGCGCCAGCGCTGGGTGCGCGACGGCACGATGGTCACGACGCGCTCGGTCATCGCCCTCCCGTTCGCCCTGGACCAGACGCAGGCCGGCGTCTTCTTCCTGCGCCGCGCCGTGAACGAGCCGCCGCTGACCGCCGAGGACATCGAGTTCGCCGATACGGTGGTCAAGGCCGCGGTGGCCGCGGTGCAGCGCGCCAAGGTGCTGGAGTCGACCATGGCCGACAACCGTCGACTCGAGGTGATGGCCAACACCGACCCGCTCACCGCCGTGCTCAATCGACGCGCGCTCACCGAGCGGCTGGCGTCGGAGCTGGAGCGCGTCAAGCGCTACGATTCGACGGTCTCGGTGCTCCTCATCGACATCGATCACTTCAAGCGCGTCAACGACAACTACGGGCACCTGGTGGGCGACGACGTGCTGATGGACGTGGGGGCGCTGCTCCAGAGCGCGGTGCGCTCCGTGGACGTGGTGGCGCGATATGGCGGCGAGGAGTTCGTCATCGCGCTCCCCGAGACGGGGCTGGCCGGCGCCACCGCCTTCGCGGAACGCATTCGCGAGTTGGTGGAGGAACACACCTTTGCCCACGCCGGCGGAAGCGACCTGCGGCTGACGGCGAGCATCGGCGTGGCGTCGTATCCCTCGCCGGGCCTCGAGACGGTCGAGGACCTGCTGGCCAAGGCCGACCAGGCGCTCTACCGCGCCAAGGCCGAAGGGCGGAACCGCGTCCGTACCTGACCCCCGGCCCCGCCGGTAGATTCCCGCCAGACCCTCGGCTGGAGTCCTCCGTGAGCCGTCGCGACCCGG
>CAZVDJ010000557.1:0-3693 GCA_964626245.1 uncultured Gemmatimonadaceae bacterium | reverse complement strand
CCTCGCGGGCGCAGGCGCCGACGGCCAGCAGCGCGAGCGGTGCGCCCACCAGCAGGCCGGCGAGCCGTACGCCAAGGGATCCGATGTCGCGGAAGGGACGCATGATCGGGGGGAGGTCGGTGGACTGGACGGCGCGCCGTTCGCGCGCGACGGTGCGCGCGCATGGGCCGGCGAGACGTGGCAGTGCCCACGTTAGCCCCCTCCGCGCGTGGGCGGCTGTGGCTCAGGGCCAGCGCGGAATGCGCGCCGGATCACCGGCGCTGGGGGGCGGCGTGCACGCTTCCGCCGCTGACACCGCCGCGGCACCGTTCCCGTTGTGACCAGCATCTCCGGTCCCACTTCACCCCGCCGCCATGTCCCTCCTCCTCCGCCTCCTCGTCAACGCCGCCGCCCTCTACGCCGCCACGCGCTTCGTCGATGGCATCTCCTTCACGGGATCGGCCATGGCGCTGCTCGGCGTGGCGCTCGTCTTCGGCATCGTCAACACGATGGTCAAGCCGATCGTCTCCTTCTTCTCGCTCCCGGCGATCATCCTCACGCTCGGGCTCTTCCTGCTCGTCATCAACGCCGGAATGCTGATGCTCACGTCGGCGCTGTCGCGCAGCCTGGGGTTGGGGTTCAGCGTGCGGGGCTTTGGGGCGGCGCTCGTGGGATCGATCGTGGTCTCCCTCACGAGCCTGGTGCTGGGGGCGTTCCTCGAACCCGAAAAGAAGAAGAAATCGTAGCCTACGGACGAGACCGCTCGTCGGCGGATCACCGAGTCGCTGAGGGGTGACACCCGCTAGCGAAGGGCTGGTTGGGTCGGCAGGGTTGGCACGCGACTACGTCATCGCCGCCGTCGTACTACGTCATGTGTCGCATGGGGAAGGCGGGGTGGCCGTCGCACCTTGTCGTCGCGCACTCAGGGAGTGCGCCGCGCGCCGGTACGTCGCGCGAACCCTGCAACGGAGGATGTGATGATGATGACGCACACGCCTGTTCGACCGTGGTCTCCTCGAGGGCGCCTGCTTTCGGCGCTCCTGCTGGCGCTCGTGGTGGGTGCCTGCTCCGATGCTCCGACCGCGTCGTCGCCGCGGCTGTCGCCGGCCCTCACGCAAGCGGAAGCCACGAACGCCCTGGCCAACTACGTGGCGATCGGGACGAGCGTCTCCATGGGGGTGCAGTCGGCCGGCGTGAACGCGGCCTCGCAGCGCGAGTCGTGGGCGGCACAGCTCGCGTCGCGCGCGGGGACACCGCTCGAACTTCCCCTGATCAGCGGGTTCGGGTGCAAGGCACCTTTCGCGGTACCGCTGGCCAGCGGCGTGCGCACCTCGGGCGAGCCGGTCACGCTCCCGGACTCGCTGCTCAACTGTGATCCGCTGCTGCCGGCCATCGACCTGCCCACGCGCAACGTGGCCATCGATGGCGCCACCACCATCGAGGCGCTGTACACCACGCCCGAAACAGCCAGGGGCGTCTTCCGGAAGAAGCTCTTCTCTCGTGTCCTTCCGTCAGGGACCACCATGCTGCAAGCCGCATTGCAGCGGCGTCCCACGGTCGTCTCGGTGGAGTTGGGAGCCAACGAGGTGCTCGGTGCGACACGTGGAGCCGTCCAGCTCGACACGACCGTGATGCGGCCATCGACGTGGATTCCGCTCTACGACGCCCTGGTTGATGCGGTGCAAGCGAACGTCCCGCGCGCCGTGCTCGTCGGCCTCATCCGAAACGCGGCCACCTTCCCGAGCTTCCGCTATGGCTCCGAGATCTGGGCGGACGCGCCGACGCTGCTGGCAGCGTTTCACGTCAACGTGCTCCCCGACTGCAACGCGAGCCCGAACCTGATCTTCGTGCCGGTGCGGATCCCCACCGCCGTGGCCACGGGCGCCGCGCATCGGAAAGCGGGACTTCCGCCCTTCAACTTCTCGTGCGCTGACCTCGGCCACGGTGTCGTTGACTACGTACTCTCTCCCGCCGAAGCCGCAACGGTGAACTCAATCCTCAACACGATGACGGCGCACATCCGCAGCAGCGCCGACCGTCGCGGGTTCGCCTTCTTCGCGCTCGACGAGCTGTACGGACTTCCGAACCTCAAGCCGCCCTACTCCACGCTCGCGCTGATGACCACGCCCCAGCCCTACGGCCCATACTTCAGCCTGGACGGCGTGCACCCGAACGCCGCCGGGCATGCGATCCTCGCCACCGCGGCGGCTCGCGCTCTCAACCAGCGCTATCGCATGAAGATCCCCGACGCCACTCCCTTCATCGCCGCACGGTGATGGTGATGCGGACGCCGTGCCACCGTCCCGGCTCCATCGACGGTGCACCGGTGTGACGAGGGCGTTCGTGCAGACGGCCAGTCGCTCACGCGGCTGGCCGTCGTTCGTTCCGGTGGCACACCGAGGGGTCCGTCGGACGCAACGCCCGGGAGGAAGCCGTGTACGTGCCCCAGCTCGGCGACGCGAAGCCGCTCGCCGCGGGAATGACCGCTAGCCCTCGCCCCCCGCCAGGAATCCCGGGCGCTCCCGCAGCCGGTCGACCAGTTCGCCGCGTGACTCCACCCCCAACTTGCCAAAGATGTTGGACAGGTGCGTGCTCACCGTGCGCGCCGAGATGTCGAGTCGCTGCGCGATCTCCTTGTTGGTGAGCCGCTCAGCCACCAGCCGGGCGATGTCGAGCTCGCGCCCCGTCAGCGAGAACGCGCCCTCGCTCACGGTGCGCGGCGGCGGGCGCACGCCAAGCGATCGCAACTCGCTGCGCGTCCCACGCAATTCGTACTCGGCGCCCAACCTGGAAAAGACATCGTGGGCGATGCGCAGTTCTCGGCGCGCTCCCTCCAGGTCGCCGTCCAGCGCCATGACCTGTGCGGCGTTCCGCCGCAACCTGGCCGCGTGGAAGGGGAACGGCACCGCCTCCAGCGCCGCGGCCGCGCTGAGCAGGGCGCTGACCGTGTCGGGGTGCTGCTCCTCCAGCCGCAGCCGCAACGCTTCCGCCGCGTCGGCCCACGCCATCCCCAGCTTGTGCTTCATGGCCAGCGACTGTGCGCGCAGGCGCGCCGTGGCCTGCCGTACCAGCGCGTAATCCTGCAGCCAGAGCGCCGCCTCGAGGACGATGGGAAGGAGGCGGTGGATGGTCCACACCACCAGCCCGAAGCGGTCGGCGAGCGCGACCCCGCGCTGCCCGTAGTCCAGCGCTGCCACCCATTCACGCTGCGACAGGTGCCACGCCGCCATCCCGGTGTGCGCCAGGATCACGCTGTTCATGTCGCCCGTCACGGGCGCTCGCCCCTCCCGCACCGCCGCCTCCACCGACTCCGCGCGCGTGAGCACCCACGCTTCCTGCAGCAGGGCATGTCCGCGCTCCGGCTCGTCCTGCTGGATGCGAATGAGCCCGGTCCAGACCAGGAGGCGCGGCAGCACGGTGTTGGGGGCCACGGCTCGCGCCAGCGGAATCGCCTTCTCCGCGCGCGCCACCCCCTCGCTCCAGTCCCCCACGGCGGACGCATACTCGATCGCGATCTCCGCCGTGTGCACCTGCAGCAACGGCGAACCGAGTTCGCGCACCAGCCGCTCGGCCTCCACACGGTGCCGCGCCACGCCGTCGTGATCGCCGGTGAGCCCGGCAATCGCCGCCAGCCCCCAGTGTGCGTATCAGGCCAGGACACGGTCGCCACTGGAGGCGGCGTGCGTCAGCGCCGCGGCGCCGTGGGCGCGCGCC